>JAGWRQ010000041.1 GCA_028869615.1 Candidatus Methylomirabilota bacterium
GGCGGCCATACACCCCGATCCGGCGGCCGTGACGGCCTGCTTGTAGACATGGTCCTGCACATCGCCGGCCGCAAAGACCCCGGGGACGCTGGTCATCGTCCCGTGATGCGTCATGATATAACCTCGCTCATCCATCTCCAACTGTCCCGTCAACAGCTTCGTATTGGGGGAATGCCCGATCGCAATGAACACCCCATCGCAGGCGAGGATCTCCGGCGAAGTCGAACCATCAACCCGAGTTGCGATTCCGGTCACCTTCCCTTGCGACGCATCAAGAATCTCTACAACCGTCCGGTTCCACAAAAGCTCAATCTTCGGATTCTTGAAGGCCCGTTCTTGCATGATCTTCGACGCCCGAAGCTTGTCCCGTCGATGAATCAGTGTTACCTTCGTCGCGAACTTCGTCAGGAAGAGCGCCTCCTCAACAGCCGAGTCGCCCCCACCCACGATAGCCACGTGCTGATCTCTGAAAAAGAAACCATCGCACGTCGCGCAGGTCGAGACCCCATGCCCAAGCAGCTTGCGTTCGGAATCGAGCCCGAGCAGATTCGCCGAAGCGCCGGTCGCAACGATCAGCGTCTTGGTCTGACGCACTTCATTTTCCACGGTAAGGGTGAACGGCCTTCTGCCCAGATCTACGGCCGTAACATCCCCGTTCAAGAACTTCGTGCCAAACCGCTCCGCCTGCTGTCGCATCAGACGAATCAAGTCAGGCCCCAGGAGCCCCTCCGGGAATCCCGGGTAGTTCTCCACCAGCGTCGTCAGAACCAACTGTCCACCGGCCTCGGTTCCTTCGATCAGGAGGGGACGCAGATTGGCTCGGGCGGTGTATAAAGCCGCCGTCAGCCCCGCCGGGCCTGAGCCAAGAATGATTACCTCTTCCGCTGTAGTGCTCATCTCAGGAAGAGGGTGCCGTAGCCGCTACCTCCACCTTCTCGGGCTCCGGCTCTGGGGCCGGCGTCGGCAGCTTTTCGGGAGTTGTCGGAGAGGGGTAGAAGCGCTCTGCCGTCAGGGCCTTCAGATCGTAGACCAGGTCGCTGCGCACAGGAGCGCTGAGTTCGCCGATCCGGGTCCACATCGTAATGGCGTCGAAGGGACAGACCTCGACGCAGAGGTTGCAGTACATGCAGAGGTTGTGATCGATGGTGAAGGCGGACGGGTGGCGGTTTTTGCCCTTACCGGTGCCGGTGAGCTCGATGCAGCGGGTGGGGCAGATCCTGGCACACGCCTCGCAGGCGGTGCACTTGAGCTGTCCGGTCGCCTCATCGATCCTGAGCACGTGGCGGTTCAGCGCACGCAACGGTTGCGTCCGATGCTCATCGGGGTACTGGACGGTGATGGCCGGGGTAAAGAGGTACCGCAGCGTCACCCACAGAGAGCGAAGGATGCTCGCACTGCCGCCGAACAGATCTGAAAAGTAGCGTCCCATGGTGTCCCCCTTAAGCCGCTACCAGGGGCTCTGGCAGGGTCGGTCGGCCACCGGGTTTCGCGCGCTCGCCGCGGGTGATCTGTTCCTGGAGAGTCAGGATGCCGAAGATGAGCGCCTCAGGCGTAGGTGGACAGCCGGGGACATAGACATCGACCGGGACGATCAGGTCCACCCCCTTGACGACGTGGTACGCGTCGTAGTAGAAGGGGCCGCCGGAGATGGCGCAGGCGCCCATAGCAATCACCCACTTGGGGTCGGGCATCTGCTCATAGAGGGTCTTGATGCGAGGCGCCATCTTTTCGGTGACGGTCCCGGCCACGATCATGACGTCGGACTGGCGCGGCGATGGGCGGAAGACGCCCGCCCCCAGGCGGTCGAGGTCGAAGCGGGAGGCGCCGGTGGCCATCATTTCGATCGCGCAGCAGGCCAGGCCGAAGGTCATCGGCCATGGGGAGGACTTGCGGGCCCAATTAAAGAGCCACTCGACCGTCGTCGTGATGACGTTCGGCTCGATCTGTTTGTTGTCGAACAATCCCATCAGCTATCTCCTTTTTACTTATTTATTTTATTATAGCACCTATTCGGTCGCTTGCGTATCAGTGAGTAGCATGCCCAACTCACCGATACGGTCGTACGTGATGCCCGCATAGGCCGGGACCGTTCGGACGAGTTCAGGCCATACCGCTTCTGCATTCCCTTCCATCAGAGGACGTTCCAGTCGGCATGCGAGACGCTGCAGGAACTCGATAAGCGGAATCGCGTCACCGAACGGTTCCAGCGCCGGGTGCAGCCGCTGAACCCGTCCAGCAAAATTTGTGAACGTCCCCTCCTTTTCGTAAAAGCTCAGTCCCGGCAGAACAACATGCGCCAGCTTTGCCGTCGCTGTCAAGAACAAATCGTGCACAACCAGCAGATCCAGCTTCTTCAGCGACTCTGCAACCGCAAACTCGCCAGACAGCGCGGCCACTACGTCCTCCTCAAAGACAAGCAAGGCGGCCAGCCGACCCTCGGTTGCGGCGCTCAGCATCTCTCTGGTCCTCATTCCGTGGGTCTTCGGGAGCAGTCCCAGCGTGCGCATCCCGACCGAGTTCGGGTATTTATCGGTCCGCCGAAGCAGGTGATCTTCCGGCACATCGCCCTCAGGCTCCTGAGATCGCCTCACCCGGTAATCGATGTGTGGAATGCCGAGCCTTTCTCCAAACAGTTGTCGAACGAGGAATGCCTCCTCATTGGTCAGCCGCGCCGATGCAATCACGCCGATGGCCGCCGGCCCCTTCTCCCGGAGGATCCGGACGAGGTCGCCGGCAATGCGATCGATCGCTTCGTCCCAGCTTACCGGCAGCAATTCACCATCTCGCCGTATCCATGGCGTACCGATCCGTCCAGGGTCCTGAGCAAAGTGAAACTCGAAGCGGCCCTCGTCACAGATCCAATGGCCGTTGACTTCATTGTTCACTCTGGGGCGAATGCGGAGAATCTGCGCGCCAGGCTCCTTATGCCGGACATCCACGGTGATGTTGCACCCGGCGCTGCACAACCCGCATATCGACGGAACCTGTTTGATCAGATCCCATGGCCTCGCGGCAAAGCGATAGTCCCGGCTTGTCAGCGCCCCCACCGGACACAGGTCGATCACGTTTCCCGAGTATCTGTTATCCAAGTTCCGGCCGGGGAAGAGGCCGATCTCGGATCGGTCGCCTCGGCCGAACACGCCCAGCTCCGACGTACCCGTCACATCCTGGCAAAACCGGACACAGCGCGTGCAGAGAATACACCGCTCCGCGTCGAAGATAATAAACGGGCCGATCGGCTGGTGCTTGATCCGATGGATCTTCGGTTCGATAAAGCGGCTTTCACCGGGGCCGTATCTGAGCGTGTAGTCTTGAAGCGGGCACTCTCCCCCCTTATCGCAGACGGGGCAATCAAGTGGGTGGTTCAGCAGCAGAAACTCGAGCACCGCATTTCTGGCCTTCTTCACGCGTTCGGAGGCCGTGAATACCTCCATCCCATCCGCAACGGGAGTAGCGCATGAGATGACCAGCTTTGGCGCGCCCTGCACTTCCACCTGGCACATCCGACAACTACCCACCACGCGGAGCTTCGGATGATAGCAAAAATGCGGAATCTCCCCACCGGTCTGCAGAACCGCCTCGAGAATCGACGTTCCCGCAGGAACCTGTACCGGCACCCCGTCAACGATTAACTCCACCACATAACACTCCATGCGACTGGGCCTCACCACGGCCCACGGACATACTATCAGGGAAGCGCTCAGCTTGCAGCGGTCAGCTGTCAGCCCTTTCTGACACACCCCTCTGCTCTATCGAAGACTGACTGCTGAATGCTATTTTCTCATTAAACTATAGTAGAGCCCACGGACACTGTCAACTGCAACGCAGCCTATTCTACGGCCTCGCATGCCCTCCCTTGTCTGGCTTTCGCCTTGACTTCGCGTCCAACGCAGACTATCGTTAAGATGATAAGAAGGTGCAGTGAGAAAGCGAGATGGAAAGGGGGAAGACTTGGCATCTTAGAGCACTCCGGTGTCAAGATCGGGAGGCTGAGCATCATGGGTATTGCAGCAAGCGAATTTGAGGACGCGTACGAGGACATTGAGAAGGACATTGAGAAGATATCCGGCGTAATCTTGACGGAGCCGATTCGAGGATTGGAATTGCGAGAGCCGATTTGGGTCCATCTTGACACCGCCGTGCGGGACGCGACTACGGCGATGAACGACGCCCACGTCGGCTGCGTGCTGGTGACGGAGAGCCACCGGCTTGTCGGGATCCTTACGGAGCGGGACATCCTGAAGAAGGTCGTGGGACAGCTCGACCTGAACAGTCCTGTCGCGCAGATCATGACCCCGAATCCTGAGACTGTGGGGATGGACGATGGCATCGCCTATGCCCTCAACAAGATGCACATTGGCGGCTACCGTCATATCCCGGTGCTCGACAGGCAGGGCCGACCGGTGGGCGTCGTGTCGATGCGGGACGTCGTCAAGTTCATCGTCTCCCTGTTCCCGGCCGCCGTGCTCAATGTGCCGCCCGAGCCCGGCCTCGCGGCGCGAGGGCTCCACGGTGGCTAGCGGACGGTTAGACCCTTACGAGAACGAAAGGACCTAGATGAGCGACATCGAGAGCAAGCAATCCACATCCGGAGCCCGGCGCCGACCGATGGATGAACTGGAGACCGTTGTCATCCGCTTTGCCGGCGATTCAGGCGACGGTATGCAGCTTACGGGAACGGAATTTACCAAGAGCGTCGCGCTCGAGGGGAGTGACCTGGCGACCTTTCCGGACTACCCGGCTGAGATTCGGGCGCCGGCCGGAACACTGGCAGGCGTATCGGCCTACCAGGTTCATTTCTCGAGCCAGGAGGTGTTCACGCCGGGCGATCAGCCAGACGTCCTGGTGGTGATGAACCCGGCCGCGCTGCGCATCAACCTGCCGGACCTACCACGCGGCGGGATCGTCATCGTCAATATCGGCACGTTTACTCAGCCCAACATTGAGAAGGCCGGTTACACATCGAACCCGCTTGAGGATGGCAGCCTTTCTAAATACCAGGTCTTCGCGATCGACATCTCCAAGCAGGTAGCGCTCGCGCTGGAAGGGATGGGGCTGACGGCCAAAGAGGTCGGACGCTGTAAGAACTTTTACGCCCTCGGCCTCATGTTCTGGCTGTATAACCACCCGACGGAGCGCGAAGAAAAGAGTATCCGAGCCAAGTTCCAGAAGAACCCGAAGTTTGCCGACGCCAACATTAAGGCGTTTCGGGCCGGCTACTATTACGGCGAGACCGCTGAGCTGTTTCCATCTCGCTACGTCGTGCCACCCGCCGTCATCGCACCAGGCACCTATCGCCACATCACCGGAAACGAAGCTACCGCGATCGGTCTCGTCACCGGAGCGCAGCTTGCTTCACTGCCGCTCTTTTACGGAAGCTATCCCATTACGCCGGCCTCCGATATCCTGCACAACCTGTCCATGTATCGGCACTACGACGTGACCACGTTTCAGGCCGAAGACGAGATCGCGGCGGTGACCGCTGCGATCGGGGCCTCGTACGCGGGCGCCATCGGCGCCACCGGGACCTCCGGTCCGGGCTTGGCGCTCAAAAGCGAAGTGATCGGTCTCGCAGTGATGGCTGAGCTTCCGCTGGTCATCGTCAACGTACAGCGCGGCGGTCCGTCCACCGGCCTTCCGACCAAGACCGAGCAGGCCGACCTCTGGCAGGCGATATTCGGACGCAACAGCGAGTGCCCGGTCGCAGTGATCGCCCCAGCCACTCCTGGCGACTGTTTCTGGATGGCCATTGAGGCCGTGCGGATCGCTATACGCCACATGTGTCCGGTGATCTACCTCTCGGACGGCTACCTGGCGAACGGCGCCGAGCCCTGGAAGCTCCCGGAGATCGCGTCGCTTCAGAAGATCGCGGTTACGTTCAGGACCGACCCGCAGGGGTTCTACCCGTATCTGCGTGACCCCGAGACGCTGGCGCGCCCGTGGGTGATTCCGGGGACACCGGGCCTGGAGCACCGCATCGGCGGTCTTGAGAAAGAAGATATCACCGGCAACGTCTCGTACGATCCGCAGAACCACGAGAAGATGGTCCGGATACGGGCTGAGAAGATCGCGCGCATCGTCCACGAGATCCCGGAGGCGACGATCTACGGCGATCCCTCCGGCGATCTGCTTATCGTCGGATGGGGCTCAACCTACGGGGCGATCACGCATGCGGTGAAGAGCCTCCGTCGGCGGGGTCACCGTGTGTCGGCGCTCCATCTGCGCTACCTAAACCCGATGCCGGCAAACGTCGGCCACGTGCTGGCGAGCTTTCGACGCGTACTGGTGCCCGAAATGAACCTCGGACAATTACTGATGATCTTGCGGGCGCAGTTCCTAGTTGACGCGGTGGGGCTCCAGAAGGTCCAGGGCAGGCCATTCAAGGTCTCTGAGATTGTGGCCAAGGCGGAAGAACTCTTAGGTGCGCGTGAACAGGCTGAGCTCTGCACGCACGCAGAGGTGATATAGCTATGGCTCAATGCAATCTCGAACAGGCCCTCAAACTTACACGCAAGGATTTCATCTCGGATCAGGATGTCCGCTGGTGTCCCGGCTGCGGCGACTATGCCATCCTGGCAAGCATACAGCGGGTGATGCCGGAACTGGGTATCCCACGCGAGAAGATAGTCTTCGTCTCCGGGATCGGCTGCTCCTCGCGATTTCCGTACTATATGAATACCTACGGGTTTCACTCGATCCATGGACGGGCGCCGGCAGTGGCGACCGGCATCAAGGTCACGCGCCCCGATCTGACGGTATGGGTGATCACGGGTGACGGCGATGGGCTGTCGATCGGCGGCAACCACCTCATCCATACGATGCGGCGTAATGTGGACCTGAAGATCCTGCTCTTCAACAACCGCATCTACGGCCTGACCAAGGGCCAGACCTCGCCGACCAGCGAGCAGGGCGCAAAGACCAAGTCCACGCCGTTCGGCTCGCTCGACCGTCCCTTTAATCCGCTTTCGGTGGCGATTGGGGCGTCGGCGACATTCGTCGCGCGGTCGATCGACATCGACAGCCCCCATCTGCAGTACGTGTTACGGCGCGCCGCCGAGCACAAAGGAACGGCCTTCGTAGAGATCTATCAGAACTGTAACGTGTTTAACGACGGGACATGGGAATCGGTCACTGATAAGGATGTGCGGAGCGAACGACTGCTCGTTCTGGAACACGGTAAGCCGCTGGTGTTCGGCAAAGAGCGGAAGAAGGGCATCCGGATGCGCCCCGATATGTCCCCGGAGGTCGTCGAAATCGACGGCAACACCTCTGGGCTGTTGGTCCATGACGAGACGCGACACGATGAGGGCTACCACTTCATGCTGTCGCGGCTCACGAGCCCGGAGTTCCCTCAGCCGATCGGCGTGCTGCGTGCAGTCCGCGAGCCGACCTATGACGAGTTGATTGCCGAGCAGGGCCGCGCCGTCATTCAGCAGCAGGGCACAGGCAGCCTCGAGAAGCTGCTGTATGCCGGTGAAACCTGGGTCGTTTCGTAACCGACCGGATGCAGCCCCATTCTCCCCATACGAGGAGGGCAACATGAAGCAGGTGGAGCCACAGGTCTTTCTGTTGGCCAGACCGACAATAGACGCCGAGGGTCTCGCCGCCTATCTGCAGGCCGTAGGCGCCCCTGAGTGGACAACCGACGCCCCCTCAGCGGCCGAGCAACTGATCGAGGTGGCGGGGCGCGCCTGCTACCGCTCGTTTGAACCGGGCCTCAACCCTAACGTCACCAAGGTCCGGGAGGGCAGCCAGGCCTACCTGCAGAATATCCTGAACGTCAAGCACGGCAGCGTCCTGGAGCACGCAAACTGGACCTTCGCGTTCTTCCATGTCAGCCGGGTCTTGACTCATGAGCTGGTGCGGCACCGGGTCGGGACTGCCATCAGCCAGGAGAGCCTGCGCTTCGTGCGCCTGACCGATATCCCGATGTGGCTACCGCCGGAGATCCGCGATAATCCGGAGGCTCGCGCGATCTTCGAGGAGGCGGTGATCAATAGTGAGAAGGCGCAACAGCAATTGGCAGAGACCTTAAAGATCGAGGGGCGGCCGTTTCACGAGAAGAAGGTCCTCACCTCCGCCATGCGGCGAATCGCCCCAGACGGAGTGGCTACCACCCTCATCTGGACGGCGAATGCCCGGACACTCCGGTGGGTGATCGAGGCCAGAACGACACCAGGGGCGGAAGTCGAAATTCGAAGCGTCTTCGGGAAGGTAGCCGAGATCATGACCCGGGAGGCCCCCAACCTCTTCGGGGATTTCACCGCAATCCCCTTACCAGACGGCACCTGCCAGTGGCAGCCCGGTCAGAGTAAGGTGTGAACTACACCGTCTTGAAGGCGATGGTTACTCTGCGACAACTATTCCTAACGCCTTCAAGAAAGACTCAACTTGGTCTTTCTTAATTTTCGTTGAACCGCCGCGTCCCCAAAACTTCACGTGAAAGAGGTCGGCGTCATCCAGGTGGGCACCCACAAAGTTGGTACCCGCGACGTTGGCGTCCCTGAGGTTCGCACGTCTCAGGTTAGCGCCCGCCAGGTTCGCGTCCCGGAGGTTGGCGCCCTGGAGGTTGGCGCCCTGGAGATCGGCGTCTCGAAGATCGGCGCCCCCGAGGATGGCGCCCGCGAGATCGGCGTCTCGAAGGTAGGCGTTCCTGAGGTCGGCGTTCATGAGGGCGGAGTCCTTCCTGACTGCTTCGATCACGGCATCACGAACCGTCTCTTTCGCTGATTCGTACACAACCTTGTCGCTTTGATACCAAGACACAATTCTCATAATAACTGCCCTCTGTGACTGATATCCTGATACGTTATACGTATACGTTATACGTGAGGCGCCTTTTCCTGAAGTTCCGCACGGCTTCACGGTGTAAACCATACCGCGAACTATTCACGCTCGCCCGCTTCTGCTGCGGGTTCTCGCGCAGCCGCCATAGCCGTACCATCCGCTGTAGAACAGAAAACGACTAAGCGAAAGTTAATATAATCTGGCTCACCGGCGTGTCAAGAAAAAAAGGTGTCCCGAAATAAGGCCTGGAGAACGGCCATAGCTCAACTGATACGCGACATCATGCGATCCTAAAGAGAGGCGCCATGGGTGTCACACTGATTTCGCTTGACCCTCCGAGGTCGATACCCTCAGAATGATTCCCCGGGCTACACCACCCTCATCTGGACGGCGAATCAGGATACTTCAACCAGGAGGAACAACATGGACGTGATCGATCACGCGACGGCTAGAGTCGGACTTGTGATGGGATTCCTTGCGGTGCTGAACTGCCAGGCCGCGCCGGCCCAGGCATCGCCGACGGTCACTTCCTCTGCCGTTGCCGGCCCCAACGCAGCCGTTGAGGCCCGTCTGCTGGAGGGTTACGGTAAGTTACCGATGTACTTCGAGGCTAACCATGGTCAGACCGACCCTCAGGTAAAGTTCCTGGCCCGCGGTCATGGCTACACCATCTTCTTGACCGACACCAAGGCCGTATTGGTCCTGCGCCAGCCGGACAGGAAGCCATCAGCGGTTCACCAACAGCTATCCCTCGGGCAGCGGCAAAGCCCACGGCCCGGCCCTACGATACTGCAGGTGGAGCTTGTAGGCGCCGCCTCTCAGCGCCAAGTGGCGGGAATCGAGAAGCTGCCCGGAAGGGTCCACTACCTCCGAGGTAACGATCCCACTATGTGGCGCGCCGATATCCCCACCTATGCCAAGGTGCACAACCAAAGCGTGTACCCGGGCATCGACCTCGTCTACTACGGCAATCAGCATCAACTGGAGTACGACTTCCTCGTCGCGCCAGGAGCCGATCCTCACGCCATTACCTTGCGCTTTGAGGGAGCTCAACGCCTCAACGTGGGAGCCCAGGGCGAACTGATTCTGCACACCGCGGGAGGACCCATTCGCTTTCAGAAGCCTTTTCTCTATCAGGAGGTGGAGGGTGCGAGACGGGCTATCTCCGGCGGCTATGTGATCAAAGGCGGCCACCAAGTCGGCTTCCAGGTAGGCGCCTATGATCCAGGCAGACCGCTGGTCATCGACCCGGTGGTGGTCTACTCCACCCTTCTGGGGGGAAACGGCGATGAAATAGGCTTCGCCATCGCGGTGGATGCGGAAGGCCACGCCTATGTGACGGGAAGGACCGAGTCCTCCAATTTCCCGACGTCTAAGGGCGCATTCCATTCCAAGCATGCCGGCGCTGCGGACGTGTTCGTGACGAAGCTTGCGCCCAACGGCGCCAGCCTCGTCTACTCCACCTTCCTGGGCGGGAGCGGCGATGACTGGGGTCACGGTATTGCAGTAGACGACGAGGGGCATGCCTACGTGACGGGAGAAACCCGCTCCGCCAACTTCCCCATCACCCGCCAGGCCTTCAGTCGCAAGCACAATGGGGATAGGGATGCCTTCGTGACGAAGCTCGCCCCCAACGGCGCCAGCCTCGTCTACTCCACCTTCCTGGGCGGGAGCGGCGATGACTGGGGTCACGGCATCGCCATAGATACGGAGGGCCACGCCTACGTAACAGGCGGGACAAGCTCCACTAACTTCCCCACGACGCCCGGGGCGTTCAGCACCTCCTTCAACGGCGACAGGGATGCCTTCGTGACGAAGCTCGCGCCTAACGGTGCTCGCCTTATCTACTCCACCTTCCTGGGCGGGGTTCGGTATGATTGGGGTTACGGCATTGCTGTGGATAGCGAGAGCCATGCCTATGTGACGGGAGAAACCCTCTCTCTTAACTTTCCCACGACCCCTGGAGCATTCGATACGAAGCCTTACAGCGACAGAGATGTCTTCGTGACGAAGCTCGCACCCAACGGCGCCAGCCTTATCTACTCCACCTTCCTGGGCGGGAGTCGGTCTGATTGGGGCCACGCGATTGCCGTGGATGCGGAGGGCCACGCCTACGTGACAGGAGGAACCCTTTCCTCGGATTTCCCCACGACCCCTGGAGCGCGCGATACCTCCTACAAGGGCCATGGGGATGTCTTCGTGACGAAGCTCGCACCCAACGGCGCCAGCCTTATCTACTCCACCTTTCTGGGCGGGAGTGAGTATGATGTAGGCTTCGGCATTGCCGTAGACGACGAGGGCCACGCCTACGTGACGGGCAGGACCAAGTCCCTCAACTTCCCCACGACGCCTGGGGCGGTCGATACCTCGTACAACGGTTGGGGGGATGCCTTTGTGGTGAAGCTCGCCCCGACCGGCTCAGCCCTCGTCTACTCCACCTTCCTGGGAGGGAGTCAGCATGATTGGGGAGAGGCCATCGCCGTGGACGATGAGGGCCATGTGTACGTGACGGGAGGCACCAAGTCTTCCGACTTCCCCACGACGCCTGGGGTATTCGGTTCCACACTCAAGGGGGATGGAGACGCCTTCGTCACCAAGTACGAGTTTTAGCGCCTTCCAGGCCGATCCAGCGCGTCCACCTCTAAGGCGTTGTAAGGGTTTCTTACGCTGCCATCCCGATTCGTGTGGCTTCAGAGACCTCGACGAGCTGACCGGTCTTTACGTCGTAGATATAGCCATAGATAGGAATATTGCGCGGGACCAGCGGATGCGCCCTGATTCGGCGTACGTCCGCACAGGCGCTCTCGACCTGGTCGGCGATGGTCAACCAATCGATAAACGTGCCTTCCGTTGACCCGGGGCCTTGACCGGTATCGTGCCATCCGGCGGCATCGATGGTCGCGGTCTTGAGGCTTTTGGCCAGCAGTTCACGCATGATCTCGTCGGTAAAGGTCTCCATTCCGCAATTGGTGTGGTGGATCACAAACCATTCCCGTGTCCCGAGGAGTTTGTAGGAAATCACCAGCGACCGGATCGCGTCGTCGCTGGCGCGACCGCCGGCGTTGCGGATCACGTGAGCATCGCCTTCCGACAGTCCCGCGTACTTCGCCGGATCGAGCCGCGCATCCATACAGGTCAGAATGGCGAACCGTCGTCCCGGCGGCATGGGCAGCTTGCCCTTGTCGCCAAAGGTTGCAGCATAGGCTCGATTGGCGGCGACTACCTCTTCAAGAATCTTACTCATGTCGCACCCTCCTGTAACCATGATTGACACATTATCGTCGGAGGCGGTACTGATGGGATGTGATGGTGCGCCCGGGCAGATTTGAACTGCCGGCCTTTTGCTCCGCAGGCAAACGCTCTATCCGGGCTGAGCTACGGGCGCAAGACAACTGCGGAAGGAACGGGCCGACTGTAACATGACAGCTGTGGGCGGTCAAGCCGCTTGACCGTGTTTGTAGGGCCAGAAGTTGAGTTAAGTGGCAGTCGCAAGAGCGAGGATTGTATTCGTCACTGCCTCAAGCAGTGTTCATCAGGCGTGCTATGCGCAGCAGTCTAACGTACTGCTCACCGGCGGCGCCGCAGACCGCTGCGAGCCAAGCTCATGGCTACCCGGCCGCCGTCTGGTGAAGCGGATAGTTCGACAAGATGTGCCTCTACTCGATCACCTCTGCAAGGTGCTTATCCGTAAGAATCAGCTTGTTGACCACCGTCGAGATGTCGGTCTTTTTCTTCCGGGCAATGCGCTGTACAAAGGTCATCGCTTCTTGGTCGAGGTACACGGGAAGACTGAGCTTCAGGCCTGACCTGTAAAACTTGCCCCGAACACCCTTCGAAAAGTCGTATTCTTTTCTCATCTCCTCATTTGCCATACTGCCCCCTCTCGCGCCTGGTGGCTCTCCGACACATGATGATCCGCACTCGGCACCGCCCCTCGTCGATTGGCTGGAATGTGTGGCACACCACGAGAATGCGTCCAGTCGAGGAAAACCCGAGCGTGATCCATCGATCTTCCTGCTCGCTATGCTCTTCATCGTACAGTGAGATGGCCAGAGGATCAAGAAACACCGTGGCCGCCTCCTCGAACGGTACACCGTGCTTGCGCTGGTTGACCCTCCTCTTCTCGGGGTCCCATTCGAACTCGTAGACTAAGGTAGCATCTGCCATTCTCACGCCTCGTCGATCTCACGCATTTGCCATCATTTACCATGCGCTTCATACCAATGCAACTCTACCCTTCGCAAAGCACCGCTCGGCAGGCGAACGTTGGCAACACCCTTCAGCTAACGCTATCGACCTCGACCATACGCCTTGCGAAGGTAGGAGCGCACCCGAATTGCTGGACCTGACGCGATAACGCTCACGCTAACCCGCCGGCGCTGCGCACGCGCAGCGCGAACCCAAAGGTGCATGCCTTTGGGCGGTGGGTATGAAGGTGTGCCATAGTTAGTTGAAAAAGCGAAGCGACTCCCGTAAGGTGAGGCAGTTGTTGCCCACAACCGATAACCTCACACAGAAAGGAGCCGCTTCATGAAAAGGGTAT
>JAGWRQ010000042.1 GCA_028869615.1 Candidatus Methylomirabilota bacterium
GGTGAGACGAGTAACGCCACAACCTTTCCCGGCATAGGGGCCACAATCACCTGGCGTCCTCCCGCGCTATGGCCAGCAACGTCAGCGCTTCTTCTGGAACGACGTCCCTCTTCCTGGTACTCGATTCGGTGCAGTTCGCCCTCTACCCAGACCGCAAGGACCCCCTCCGCTTCCTCGATCACATCGGCCTCGTACGAACGACCCATCACGAGCAGCGAAAGAATGCTGCCGTCAACAGCGCTGAAATCGACCTCGTAACTCTTCCCGTCAATCTGAACCGGCACCGGCGAATCCGTGCCCTTTACCGCAAGCCTGTAGGTTCTGCCCTGCAACTCAGCGGAGTAAATCATCGTCGTCGCAGCCCGTCCTGACGGGCGGCCAGCTTCCATGAACTGTCGGCTTGACGGCCCTGTCCGATGAGCGAGGGGGCTGCGCACTTCCGGGTATGGAGATAAAGCGCTCCGGCAATTAGTACGATCTCCGCGAAGGCCCCATTCTCCGGTGTGAGTCCTTTGGCCAACCAGCTCTCCAGAAATTCTGTGTCGATCTGACCCGTAACGAACTGCGAAAGGGTGAGAACCTGACGATGGAACGGGATATTCGTCTTGACGCCGAGCACGACATACTCAGCCAGGGCGCGCCGTATCCGTTCTATCGCCTCCCCACGGTCACGTCCCCAGGCGATCAGCTTTGAGATCAGGGGATCATAGTAGATCGGGACATCGCATCCTTCGTAGATCGCGCTCTCGATCCGAAGGCCAGGCCCACCGGGCGTACGCAGCGCCCGGATTCGTCCTGGCGACGGCATGAAGTTGTTGAACGGGTCCTCAGCGTAGATGCGACATTCGATCGCGTGACCGCGCAACTGGATTTCATCCTGCCGTACTGAGAGGGCCTCCCCCGCGGCAATCCGGATCTGCTCTTTTACCAGGTCAAGCCCGGTCACCATTTCAGTGATCGGATGCTCCACCTGAAGCCGCGTATTCATCTCCAGGAAATAGAAGTTCTGGGCCGGATCGACCAGGAACTCCATCGTTCCGGCGTTCGTGTAGCCGACGGCCCTGGCTAACGTGACCGCCGCTTCTCCCATCCGACGCCTCAGTTCGAGATCTACGAAAGCTGACGGCGACTCCTCGATGACCTTCTGGTGACGCCGCTGTAGCGAGCATTCACGCTCCCCAAGGTACACCACATTGCCCCGCGTATCGGCCATCACCTGTATCTCGATGTGGCGAGCGGCGCCCAGATACCGCTCCACATAGATGGCTGCGTTGCCGAATGCAGCGGATGCTTCGGAGCGGGTGGCGCGGATGGCGCTCGCGAGCATCGCCTCGGTTGAGACGATTCGCATTCCCTTCCCGCCCCCCCCAGCAGAGGCCTTGATGACGATAGGCAAGCCGATCTCCCGAACAGCCTGAAATACCTCCCCATCGGTGAGGTCTCGAGTCGTTCCCGGGACGATAGGGACACCGGCCTTGCTTGCCAGACTCCGACCGGCCGTCTTGCCGCCCACCGCGCGGATCACGTGAGAGGACGGGCCGATAAACACCAGTCCTTCTTCCTCGCACCGCATGGCGAACTCCGCATTCTCCGACAGGAAGCCATATCCTGGATGGACAGCCTGCGCGCCGGCCAGCTTCGCGGTCTCGATGATTCGATCAATCTTGAGATAACTCTGAGGAGACGGGGCCGGACCGATCAGGTACGCCTCGTCTGCTAACCGGACGTGCAGCGCAGCGCGGTCAACCTCCGAGTAGACGGCTACGGTGCCGATGCCCATCTCACGGCAGGCACGGATTACTCGAACGGCAATCTCTCCGCGATTCGCAATCAGGATCTTGTTAAACATGCTAAGTACCAGGGTATAGGGGTTAGGGGGTAGGGTCTAGGGTAATAAGAATGACCGAAGTTCACCGACGATCTATGCCTTTACCCTCACCCTATACCCTTTACCCTTTCTTTAAAGGGGGATGTTTCCATGTTTCTTGGGGGGGTTCGTTTCGCGCTTTGTCTTGAGCGACCTGAGCGCCCTGATCAGTTTCGGGCGGGTTTCTTTCGGCTCGATCACTTCGTCGATATAGCCGCGCTCTGCCGCAATGTACGGATTGGCAAACTTATCGCGGAACTCCGCCACCTTCTCCGCACGGAACGACGCGACATCCACCTCCTCAGTAATCTTCCGCTTATGCAGGATGTTGACCGCCCCCTCGGGTCCCATGACCGCGATCTCCGCCGTCGGATAGGCGAAATTGATATCAGCCCGCATATGCTTGCTGCCCATCACGCAATAGGCGCCCCCGTAGGCCTTTCGCACGATGATGGTGATCTTTGGCACCGTGGCCTCCCCATAGGCGTACAGCAGCTTCGCGCCGTGCTTGATGATGCCGCCATGTTCCTGGGCCGTGCCCGGAAGATAGCCGGGAACGTCCTCCAGGGTAACGATGGGAATATTGAAGGCATCGCAAAAGCGGATGAAGCGGGCAGCCTTGACGGAGGAGCCGATGTCGAGACATCCGGCCAGCACGGCAGGCTGGTTGGCGATAAACCCGACCGACTGTCCATCCAGACGCCCAAAGCCAACCACCATGTTCCGAGCAAAGTGTTCTTGAACCTCGAGAAACTCGCCGTCGTCCACCACCATACGGATCAGCTCCTTTATATCGTACGGTCTGTTGGGGCTGTCGGGGACAAGGGCGTTCAGGGCCTCCTCTTGCCGCTCCGGATCGTCCGCGGACTCACAGCGAGGCGGATCTTCCAGATTATTCTGAGGGAGGTACGAGAGGAGTTCCCTGATCGAGGCCAGGCACTCCTGCTCCGAATCGACAGCAAAGTGAGCGACGCCCGACGTGGCATTATGGGTCATCGCACCACCCAGTTCCTCGAAGCCCACCTCCTCATGTAGGACCGTCTTGATCACATCAGGTCCTGTGACGAACATATGGCTGGTATGGCGCACCATAACGACGAAGTCCATCAGAGCCGGCGAATACACCGCCCCACCTGCGCATGGTCCCATGATAGCCGCGATCTGCGGGATCACCCCAGAGGCCAACGTATTGCGGAGGAAGATATCGGCGTATCCTGCCAACGAGACAACCCCCTCCTGGATTCTGGCTCCACCCGAATCGCTCAGACCGATAATCGGAGCGCCCATCTTCATGGCCAGATCTATCACCTTGCAGATCTTGGCGGCGTGGGCCGCACCCAGGCTGCCGCCGAACACGGTGAAATCCTGAGCGAAGACGTAGACCTGTCGCCCGTCAATCGTCCCGTATCCGATGACGACCCCGTCGCCAGGGATCCGTTGCTGGTCCATGTCAAAGTCGTGGCACTGATGGGTGACGAAGGCATCCAGCTCGGTGAAACTCCCCGGATCAAGAAGCAGGTCGATCCGTTGGCGCGCCGTCAGCTTTCCGGACTGGTGATGCCGATCGACACGCTCTTGCCCGCCGCCTTGCAGAGCTACTTCGTGTCGGCGGCGCAGCTCTTCCAGCTTGTCCTTATGGCGCTCGTTCGCCATCGTGTTCTCCCCTTCAGCCTAAAGATCCTCAAAATGCGCAAGGCGTTTGAATACTTTATACCGCGCCTCAATTTCGGGATAGGTCAATCGTCGCAAGCGATCGAGCGAAAACGCCTCGACGTTAAAAGAGGCCATCACCGACCCCATCACAATCGCCTTCCGGATGTTGGCCTCCTCAAAATTCATCGTGTTGGCCAGGTACCCGATGAAACCCCCGGCAAAGCAATCGCCCGCTCCTGTCGGGTCAAACACCGAATCGAGCGGGAGCGCGGGCGCGGCAAAACATCCGCCCTTTCTGACCAGCAGCGCGCCATACTCGCCTCGCTTGACGGCCAGGGAGGTCGGTCCCCAGCCCAGAACCTTCTGAGCGGCTCGGACCAGGTTCGGCTCGTCGGCAAGCTGGCGGGTCTCGGCATCGTTAATCAGCAGGATATCCACCGATTTCAGCGTCTCTCGCAACGCCTCCGGCTTCCCATTGATCCAGTAGTTCATCGTGTCGGCCGCCACCAGCCTCGGTGCGCGCACCTGGCCGAGAACCTCTCGCTGCAGATCGGGATCGATATTGGCGAGGAAGACCAGCTCACTCTCTGTGTACGCCTTCGGGATCTGCGGCTGAAACGTCGCAAAGACATTAAGCTGCGTCTCCAGCGTCTTCGCCTCGTTCAGATCAAACCCATACTCTCCGGTCCATCGGAAGGTGCGCCCTGGAACCCGCACCAGTCCTGCAAGATCAATCGACCGGCTCTTGAGAAACGCCAGGTGCTCTTCAGGAAAGTCCTCCCCCACCACTGCCACAACTCGAACGTCGGCGAAGAAGCTGGCCGCTACCGAGAAGTAGGTAGCCGATCCGCCCAGCGCCTCTTTTGCGTTACCGAATGGCGTGCGAACCGAATCAAGCGCAACCGATCCCACAACAAGGATGCTGCTCATGGACACTCCCCAGCGATTAGCCGTCAGCAATCAGCTATCAGCAATGCAGGAATAAAACAGGGCATTACTGAAACGCCCTTCCTTGGACAATAAAGCCTGTTTGTCGTCCTCAGTGTGTTTGCTGAAAGCTGACAGCTGAACGCTTCTACTGCTTGACATACTTCCCAATGATCGGCCGCAGCCGCTCCCGAACATCGGTCGGGATGGCGTCGTGAGCCGTGATGACCGCATCCCGCATCGCGCTCCCGCACGAGCAGCCTTCCCTGTCGGTCGGAAATGACGACACCGTCGCCTTGATGATGGCCTTGGCGGTTTCGGCGTTTTGCTTCAGGATCGCCACCACCGCCTCCACCGACACATCCTGCTCTGTCTCATGCCAGACATCATAATCGGTCACCAGGGCCAGCGTCGCATAGCAGATCTCGGCCTCACGACAGAGCTTCGCCTCTTGCAGATTGGTCATTCCGATGACATCCACTCCCCAACTTCGATAGATCCGCGACTCGGCCCTGGTCGAGAACTGCGGCCCCTCGATGCACAGGTACGTGCCGCCATGATGCATTCGGGCGCCCACCGACTGCCCGGCGGCAAACAGTAACTTTCCCAGAACCGGACAGGTCGGATCGGCGAGGCTCACATGAGCGACGAGGCCACCCCCAAAGAAGGTGCTGACCCGCCCCTTCGTTCGATCAAAGAACTGATCCGGAATGACAATGTCAAGCGGCGGAAGATCGTCGCGCATGCTGCCTACCGCCGAGGCGGAGATCACCCACTCCGCGCCCAGAAGCTTGAACCCGAAGATATTCGCCCGGAAATTCAGCTCGGATGGCATCAAGCGATGGCCGCGTCCGTGCCGCGCGAGAAACGCCACCCGTCGCCCTGCCAGGGATCCGATGATGTAGGCATCAGACGGCGCCCCAAAGGGGGTCTCGACCCTCCGCTCCTCAACCCGTTCGAGTCCCTCCATGTCGTACAACCCGCTTCCGCCGATAATACCGATCAGTCCCTGGGCCATCTTGCCTCCGACGTGGGTGTCAAACTGTTGGCGCATGACATACGCAGGCGACCAAAGGTCTCCCGCTCAGTGACCGCCTCGATACTCAGATCGACCATGCGGCCGACACTCCCCTCTGCATCTTGGAGTCGTACTGTGATATAGTTATCAGTCAGTGCCTCGAGCCGCCCGGTCTGCGCATCCCGCTTCTCCAGAACGACAGCCGTAAACGACTGCCCCACCTGTGTCTGTCGAAACTGCTGCCACTTCGTTTCGCTCAGCGCCCGGAGAGCAGCACTCCTGGCCGCCCTCACACCCTTCGGAACCTGATTCGGCATTGAGGCCGCGACGGTTCCCTTCCGCTGCGAGTAGTTGAATACGTGCAGATACGCAATTGGCAGACGGTCGAGCAGTTGGTAGGTGTGCTCAAATTCTGCGTCGTCTTCTCCTGGAAACCCGATAATCACATCCGTCCCGATGGCGATCCCCGGTACCGCCTCCACCAGCCGCTCCACCAGCCGGCGAAAGTCGTCGGCGGTATGCGGTCGTCGCATACGCTTCAGGACTGCTTCATCGCCGCTCTGTAGCGGCAGATGCAGGTGGCGGCAAAGGTTTCCAAAGCGGTCAAAGTAGTCGATCAGTTCCTCTCCCACCTCATGCGGATCGAGCGAACTCAGGCGCAGCCGCGCGGGCGACGCCACTTCCAGCATGTCCGCCACCAATGCGGCGATTGAACTGCCGAGCGGCAGGTCGCGTCCATACGTCCCCAGATGAGTCCCGGTCAGGACCACCTCCGGATACCCAGCATTCACGAGGACTCGCAGGTCGCGCAATGCGGCATCGGTCGATTGACTCCGGTTCGGTCCGCGGGTCTCCGGAACGATGCAGAAGGTGCAGCGATAGCTGCACCCGTCCTGGACCTTGAGGAGCGCCCGGCTCCTGATCGCGCCGACCGATGGCGGCAACGGCGTAAAGCGGCTTAACTGCTGAATATCTGATACCGCGATGAGGGGCGGCCTCTGCTCGCGCAGGCCCGAGATCAGCTCAGGCAGTTGTGCCTTCTCGCCATTGCCTGCGACTAAGGCAACACCAGGGATCGCCGCAACCTCGCCGACGGCCACTTGGGCATAGCAGCCGGTGACAACCACCCGCGCCGACGGATTACGACGAACCGCCCGCCGGATCATCTGTCGTGAGTCAGCGTCGGCTTCCTTTGTCACACTACAGGTATTGATGATGAACAGATCGGCTGCTTCGTCGGGACCAACCGCCGTATGTCCATCCCGCCGTAGCGACTCCTGGAGCGCATCGCTCTCACACTGATTCTGCCGGCACCCCAAGGTCTTAATCGCGACGCGCATAGGTGCTTTCGAGCTCCATGAGTCGCGCTTCGAGGACCGGGAGATTCAGGACATCCTCGCTGTTGTAGGTGAGGAGCATCTGCAGCGCCCCCTCGTCACCGCCATCCTCATATCTGGACCACAGCCGCATCGCCTCAATGCCATCGACCCCCTTCGACCGTCGGGGGATGCTGAGTTGCTCTTCTACCCGTTTCAGCCCGCCGAACAGGCCATGCCGCCAGCATGTATACATCAGATCGTGGGAATGGAGCGCCGCAGACAGGTCAAGGCCCAGTCGGCGGCGGATCACCGGGAGATCAAAGCGGCTGCCGTTATACGTACAGATCGTCTCTACGCCCTCAAGCGCCTGCCAGACAGTGACATCGCTGATCTGTGCGTCGATCAACTGGATCAGGCCACGGTCGGTCGCATACAGGCCCACCACCGTGATGGCGCCTTCGAACGAGGTTTCGATATCCAGGTAGGCCTTCATCGGTACTTCAGCTTATCACAGGTCGGGAAAAATTCAATTCAAAAGCACGAAATCTGGCGGTTTCGGTGGCGCGCACTCCACGCCTGTGATACTGTGACAATGCTTGAATGAACGACCCATAGGGCAGACCATATTCAGGAGATAGATGTAGATGCGCATCGGTATTATTGGACTACCGGCCTCCGGCAAAAGCACTGTGTACCGACTGCTGACCCACGGCCAGCCAAGCCACCAGGCGGGCCAGTTGGGGGAGGCCTCAATTTCCGTCGTCAAGGTTCCCGATCCCCGTCTCGAGCGTCTGGCGCTCATGTTCAAGCCAAAAAAGGTCACACCGGCCAACTTCGAGCTCGTGGACTTCGCTCCGCTCGTGAAAGAATCAGGTAAGCCCGCAAGCCCCGGTACACAGCTCCTCCCTCAGATGCGGCAAAGCACTGCCCTGCTCATGGTCGTTCGGGCCTTCAAGGACGAGCGCGTCCCCCACATCGAAGGGCGGGTCGATCCGGCCAAAGACGCGGCGACGCTGTGGGCCGAGTTGGTCTTGGCCGATCTGGATGTAGTGGAGAAGCGAATCGCCAGGATCGAAGAGGCGATGCGAAAGGGCAAAAAGACTGAGAGTCATCAGGAGCTGGCTCTCTTGAAGCGATGTTATGCGGCGCTGCAGGAGGAACAGCCATTGCGGGGGATGTCACTGACCCCTGAAGATGAGCGCCTGCTGCGTGGCTTTCAGTTCCTGACGGCCAAGCCGAGCCTTCTGGTCGTCAATAGCGGTGAAGAAGGGGGTGCGTCGCCCGACGACCTTGAGACCCTATCAGCTACGACAGACTTGCAGTCACGCCCCATCGCCCTCTCGGCCAAATTGGAACTGGAACTGGGCGATCTACCCCCGGAAGAGAGCTCGACGTTCCGCGCTGAGCTTGGCTTGGACGCTTCAGCGGCGCCGCGACTGCGTCAGGCTTGCTATGACCTGCTGGGTGTTATGACCTTCTTTACGGTGGGAAGCGACGAAGTGCGAGCCTGGACTATCCCCCTTGGCGCCACGGCCCTTCAAGCGGCAGGGGCGATCCATAGTGATCTTGCGCAAGGCTTCATTCGCGCAGAAGTAGTGGCCTACGAGGCGCTCATCCGCTGCGGGTCACTGGCAGCCGCCCGACATGAAGGAGTGCTGCGGCTTGAGGGGAAAGAGTACCTCGTGGCCGATGGCGACATCATGACGATCCGGTTCAATGTCTGATTCGCTGCCTGAGGCGCGATCGGTTGCACGCGGAGGTCATGATTATGCATCGTTTGAAGTGAGCTCATCGGCGAACTACTCGATCGAAATGACGCCCTGCTCCCGCGAGCGCTCCTCCAGAAAGCTCATGAACTTCGTGTTGCTGCCAAGTTTTGAAACCTCCTGATCGAAGACAAGTAAAATAGCCTCCCGACGAGCGAAGGCGAGAAGCTCATCCACTGGAGGAGATTTCTTGTCTAACTTTACGGTTTTCATAGCCCATTCTTGACGCTTTCCGTCAGCGAGATTCGATATTCCATTCACGAACGGTATCGCAAAAAGTGACGCCTCCCAAGCTGCTTCTTTCCTCAGGCAAGGTATGCGTAACGCAGTTGCGGGTCAACGGCGGGCTGATGCGCGAACACCCTCACATGGGCGACTGCCCGATGCGACCGCGTGATAGCCACCTTAGGTTTGAGTGTTGAGGAATGTATCGACGGACACCGCTACCGTAGGAAAGTCGTTCAAGATCTCCTTATCCAACGTGACCAGAAAGGTCCCCAATTCCTGAGCGAGTGCGACAAACTCACAATCATATGCGGAGCATGTGCTGTCGGCGACCAATCGTAGTACCCGGTCCGAATCCACCTCATATTCTCGATCTTCCATCATCCGGAGCGCTTCGTCCATCAGTCGCCGACTCTCTGCCAGCGACAGCCACTGCTTGCGAAGATAGCCGGCCAGCACATTCCGGAATTCACTTCGCCACAGCAACGGCGCGGCCCAGTCCGCATCCTGGCGCAGAACCTGTTCCGCCTGCTGGGAATACTTGCTTTCGAGATACAAATAGCCGATCAGATTGGTGTCTACGACGATCACAGGCGGCCCGCGCGCTTGATGAGGTTGAATTCCCGCTGGGCGATGGGATGGTGTCGGGTACTGCGACGCAACCGGCGAACACGCCCGAGCAAGACTTCCGGGTCGAACTTCCGGCCCCGCACGCCGCGCTCGATCTGGGTGATAATTTCGCTATTGATGCTGCGGCGATTCGCAGCAGCAGACTGCTTGAGCAATTCATACACCTCTGAGGGAATGTTTTTGACCGTAATCGTCGGCATGGCGATTCTCCATATAGGTTCAATATGGAACCATTATGGTTCTGTAGCGGCTTATTGTCAAGACCCGCTGGAGGGGTGGCGGCAAACGATATTGCGGCTCAGCGGCGGACGGACGCACGAGCGTGGACCACATATGCGCATTGAGGATGAATATGGCAGATCGAACCGCCTCAAGGTGTGACCCATGTCCCCGGACTGTTTTGTTACCTATCTCCCCGGCCGGTCAGATTAGGGCGTCGGTGATGCCAATAAATGTACATTCTTCCCTTCTGAGCTCCGCCGTCTTCTGCAACTCGCTGCCAGGCGGCATAATGTTGGCGCTGGAAGCAACGCGCTCACCACAGTAGATTCGCTCGCTCTTTCGCGAGCGAATCTGAGAATCATCGAAATAGGCGACTGATTTCAGGGCATCGAGCACCAGTTTGTCTAGGTTGTCCAAATCTGGCGTATTGCCGCTCAATCGATGGAGGACATAGAAGATCTGCGCGGAGAGTGGGATGCTCCATGGCGCTTGGAATCGCTGCCGGCCACACGCCTTGATGAGTTCGATGTGATTTTTCTTGAACGTTGCCTGAGCGGAGACAGGTCGCCCGGGCACCTTGATCCATTCGACTTTCATAGCCTCAAGCGCCTAACTACAATTAGACAAACCGGCCTAATCCATTTAGGGCCGACGGGCTCGCGATGTGGCTGCGGGGTTTGGCAGCAAAGCAACGGCGTTGACAGCCTTGTTATCAAGACCGGCTTGGAACACCAGCATAGTAAGTCGGGTTACGCTACGCTAACCCGACCTACTATTATCTGACATCGGTGTAGCCCAGCCGCTCTTGCGCCGTGCGGATGCCTGCCTGTGCGTCGCACCTGTCTACCGTGCAGGGCACAGCACAGACAGATGGCAAGAGGCGAGGTTCGGCCCCATTCTCACGCTCGGCGCGCTTTACGTTCAACGTACTCGCGAAGTACACGATCCATCCGCGACTGCCAGCCCTCGCCCGTTGACTTGAAGTACGTGACTACCTCGCGGCTGTACCGCACAGACACGAGGAGTTTCTTATTCTCGGACTTCGGGCGCCCACGTAATGCACGCAGGGGAACCATGGATTTCAATTGACTAGGCGTGAGGGGCTGTGCGTCCGGGTCGGCCTTCGCCGCTGCGGTAATTGCCCTGTCCTCCTCTACGGTCGGCATCACGATCGCAGGACGCTTAGACGTTTTCGACATAGTATTTCACCTCTCGACGATTGGCACGGCGCAGACTGATGATCCTTCGCACGTTGCCACGCTCAACAAATGCCGCGTAGTACAGGATGGCCGTCTTTGGGGCCAGCGCGATCATTCGCGTCTCGCCATACTCGAAGCGGTTATCAACCCACACAAGTGCAGCTTCCCAATCGAGTTCGCCGGCAACCGCCAACGAGACACCGTGCTTCTGCCGGTTCGTTGCGTCTTTCACCGGATCGAACTCAATTCGCATAACATTATGATAGCTACAGTAATTCGTGATGTCAAGCGACCAGGCGGGAGCGTCCAGATGCCATGTAAAAAGTGACCAAAGAGGCTTTAGTCTAGAGCCAAGCCAGTTATTGGGCGCGCTTGCCTTTCAAGACCAGGCGGATGGGGGCGCCGACAAAGCCGTACGCGGCTCTGAGTTGGTTGACCAGATAGCGTCGGTAGGCGACCCGCACACCGCGAGGGTCGCTCACGAAGAGCAGAAAGGTGGGGGGAAGAGAAGCGGCCTGTGTGGCGTAGTGGAACCGGACGGGGCGCTTGCCGTGGGCGGGCGGAGGATACTTCTGGACCGCATCACCAATAAGCTCGTTGAGCTGGGGGGTCGGTACACGGTGAGAACGCGACTGCGCGACGGTCTGCACGAGCGGAAACAATGTGGGCACGTCAGAGCCAGTCAGGGCCGAGACGAACGCGACGGGCGCGTAGTCCAGGTGCCGCAGGCGCTCGCGGACCTGGAGCGTGAACTGCTGCCGAGCATCGACGCCGGACGGCATCAGGTCCCACTTATTCGCGACCAAGATGGCACCGCATCCAGCGTCCTGGACAAAGGCGGCGATCTTGGCATCCTGGTCTGTGATCCCTTCTTTCGCGTCCAACAGGATCACGGCGACATCGCTCCGTTCAATGGCTTTGAGCGCCCTCACCACGCTGAACCGTTCCAATGGCTGTTGGACCTTGCTGCGCGACCGGAGCCCCGCGGTGTCGATCAGGATGTACGGGGTGTCGTTATAGGTGAACGGGGTGTCAATCGCATCCCGCGTTGTGCCGGGTTGTTCGCTTACGATGACACGCTCCTGCCCCAGCAGCCCGTTGACCAGCGACGACTTGCCTACATTCGGGCGACCGACCACTGCCACACGGATGGCCTTCTGCTCGGGCACAACCTCCGCTGGTGGCAGCGCCTCGACAATCACGTCGCAGAGCTCCGCGACACCCAGCCCATGCTCGGCGGAGACCGGACAGACCTCCTCGAATCCCATCCGAAAGAACTCGGACGCCAGCGTCTCGTGGGAAGGCCGATCGACCTTATTCGGCGCCACAACGATACGGGCGTGTACATCGTGCCGAAGCAGCCGGGCGATCTCCTCATCCAGTGGCGTCAGCCCCTCGCGAGCGTCAACGACGAAGATGACGAGGGCGGCCTCCTGGACCGCCTGCCGGACCTGGGTGAGCACCTGGGCCGCCAGACCGCTTTCCGCGCCGGGCTCCAACCCCCCGGTATCACCGAGGGTGAACGCGCGGCCCTTCCACTCGACCGTCGCGTAGAGCCGGTCCCTGGTGACGCCTGGCTCGTCGTGCACAATCGCTCTTCGCCCGCCGACCAGCCGGTTGAATAAGGTCGATTTCCCCACATTGGGCCGACCGACGATCGTGACGACGGGAAGCGACGTTGCAGCCTTCACCGGCTGAGTACCCTCGCGCCCCGGCGGACGTAATCAATCCCGGAAAGGATCGTGACCGCGGCTGCGAGATAGACGATCCCGGGCAAGTAGGACGCGATCCCGCCGGTCACACGGGCAACGAGCGTCGCGAACACGGTCAGAACTTGCAGACCTGTCGTGAGTTTTCCCATCCAGGAAACAGAAACCGTCGTCTTGCCGGTGGCAATGTAGACGACTACGAAACCGCCGATCAATATCAGGTCCCGGCTGATGACGATGATGAAGAGCCACTGGGGAATCTGGCGCAGGTAGACCAGCGTCACGAAGGTCGCAGAGAGCAGCAGCTTATCGGCCAGAGGATCCAGGATCATCCCCAACTCTGTTCGCTGGGCCCTCGAACGAGCGATAAATCCGTCCAGGGCGTCGGTGATCCCTGCCAGCAGAAAGGTTGCCAGGCCAAGCCTCCAGAATTTATAGACCAGCAGGATCGAGATGACGGGAGTCATAAAGATCCTGAGGATCGTAAGGCTATTGGCAAGATTCAGCATCGAAGGGCTCCGGCTAGGGGGAAACGGGCGATCAACCTTACGTGTGGACGGCGGGACAGGGTACCCAGTCGTATTCTCTCGCCTGCGAAGCGGCAGTGGCAAGCGACTGACGCACGGTCTGCAGCAGTCGATCGAGGCCATACCCTGTGAGGGCGGACACAGCCACCCGCGGCACCATAGTCCTGCCGCCAACGAAAGATTGCCTCATCCCGCTTGCC
>JAGWRQ010000043.1 GCA_028869615.1 Candidatus Methylomirabilota bacterium
TAAGATCAATATTGCTCAGGCTGATATACGCGTGACGGAAGACCGGAAGGGATTAAACACCTTTACGCTTGAGGTAGCCAATTTGAAGCAGCTTCAGTCAGCGATGGGAGCGATCCGCCAGATCGACGGGGTGATGGGAGTAGAGCGCATTCGCGGCTGACCAAGATCAGCCATGAGCTAATGATTACCAGTTAATGGCGCTTTTGTTTATCCGGCCTTCTGGACGCGCCCGGATCGCAGACAGCGAGTGCAGAGTGCCATGTAGCGGCGAGTGCCGTTCATGACAATGTGATGACGCGAGATATTAATCTGCTGACGGCGCTTACTGACGTTGTGGGCATGGCTGACCTGACTGCTTACTCGCGGACCTCGTCCGCACATTTCACATTGACTGGCATGCGTGATCGGCATTGAAGCACCTCCGATGGTTGGTGACCACTGAATGATTATTCGCAACGACCAATAATTATACTGCGACCACGAAGTAAAATCAAGCGCAGACGCACACATCTGCTTCATACGACTCATGAGGGTGATCGGCGGCCTCGCCAGGGGGCGACGGATTCTGGCTCCTCGCGGAAGAAGGACGAGGCCGACCTCGGACTATCTGCGGGAGGTCCTCTTTAACCTGCTAGCGCAACAGGTGGAGGGTAAGACGTTTCTCGACCTGTACGCGGGGACCGGAGCGGTGGGAATCGAAGCCTTGAGCCGTGGCGTGGCGGCGGCGGTCTTCGTTGAGCACAATCGGTTGGCCCTGGCGATGCTGTACCGAAATCTCGAAATGTCGGGGTTTCGTAACCGGGCTGAGGTAGTTCCGACAGAGGTTTTTCGGTACCTGCGCCGGGCGGCCTATGGATCACGACGATTCGATCTGATCTTTCTGGATCCGCCCTATCTGCACACCAATGCGGGGGTGGTCATTGGTCTGATCGCTTCGACGGAACTCCTTGCGCCGAACGGCATGGTGATTCTGGAACGATCTACGAAGGCCATCCCGGTCCAGGTCCCTGCGGGGCTGGCGCTCATTCGCGAGGTCCGGCATGGGGACGCAGCTCTTCAGCTCTATCGACGGGAGGCAACGTGACGACGCTGGCCATCTACGCCGGGACCTTCGATCCGTTTACCTTCGGTCACATCGATATCGCCAGGCGGGCCCATCGCCTTTTTTCCCGCCTTATTATCGCTGTGAGCACCAATCCGGAGAAAGCCGCGCTGTTCAGCCTTGCGGAGCGGCAGCGGATCATTCGGGACGCCGTCAGGGGTATGCGAGGCGTCTCTATCGACTCCTTTGACGGTCTGCTGGTGGATTATATGCGTCGAAGAGGAGCGCGCGTTGTCATCCGTGGCCTTCGCGCCCTCTCCGACTTCGAATACGAATTCCAGATGGCGCTGATGAATCGAAAGCTCAACGAAGAGGTCGAGACGGTATTCCTTATGCCCCACGAGCGGTATTCCTACCTCAGCTCGCGACTGGTCAAAGAGATCGCCCTGCTTGGGGGGGACGTATCCCAATTCGTCACGCCGATGGTCGAAAGGATGCTTAAGGAGCGGATTGCGTCGCGTTAGGGAGCAGAACGGAGACAAGGACAATACGGAGATCAGAACAATGACGGTGAATCTGTCAAATCGAGCGAGAAATACCAGCCCTTCTGCCACGCTGGCCATGGCTGCTATCGCGAAGCAGATGAAGGCGGATGGGATTGATGTTGTTGACTTTGGGCTCGGAGAGCCGGATTTTGAGACGCCGGCTCACGTCAAGGAAGCGGCTATTACCGCCATTCGGGAGGGGTTCACAAAATACACGGCTGCCGGCGGCATCGACGAATTGAAACAGGCGATTGTCACCAAGCTGAAGCGCGATAATGGCCTCTCCTATAATCCGGCAGAGGTGATTGTGTCGTGCGGTTCGAAACACTCATTATTCAATATCGCTGAGGCGCTGTTTGAGCCGGGAGACGAGGTGATCGTCCCGGCCCCTTACTGGGTCACCTATACGGAACAGATCCGCCTCGTCGATGCGCGACCGGTTATTGTGCAGACGCGAGAAGAGGATGGGTTCCACCTGACCCGGGGTCTGCTGGAATCGGCTATTACACCGAAGACCAAGGCGATCCTGCTCAATAGTCCCTGCAACCCGACCGGCGCCATGATCCCGCCGGAACAACTGAGGGCAATCGCCGCGCTGGCGGTGGAGCGAGACCTGTTGGTGATTTCAGACGAGGCGTACGAAGCGCTGACCTATAACGGACATGCCCATGTGAGCATTGCCTCGCTCGATGAGGAGGTGAAAAGGCGAACGATTCTTGTCAATAGCGTCTCCAAGGCGTATGCGATGACCGGTTGGCGGATTGGATACGCGGCAGGACCGGCGGAGATCATCAAGGCGATGGGCGCCATCCAAAGTCAGGTCACGTCGAACCCGACCTCGATCGCGCAGAAGGCCGCGGTCGCCGCCTTGCTCGGCCCGCATGACGATCTCCGCGCCATGGTAGTCGAATTCGATCGGCGGCGGAAGTATCTCCTTGGTCGGCTGAATGCCATCCCAGGCATTACATGTACGAACCCTGAAGGCGCGTTCTATCTGTTTCCCAACTTTTCCAGCTTCTACGGAGCGGTAGCCAATAGCCGCCCTATTCGAAACTCCGCCGAGATGGCAGCCTACCTCTTGCAGACAGCCCATGTGGTATCGGTCCCGGGGAGCGAATTCGGAAGCGATGCGCATCTTCGCCTGTCGTACGCGACACCGATGGAGAGTATCAGTACAGGCGCAGAGCGGATCGAGCGCGCCCTCAGCGTGCTGCGCGACTGACAATGCCAAAACTGAAGCTGATTACCTACGGCTGTCAGGCCAACGACCTCGATTCGGAGCGGATCACCGGACTGCTGCTCCGTGAGGGGTACACCTTCACCGACCGGGAGGAGGAGGCCGACCTGATTCTTCTTAATACCTGCGCGATCCGCGAGAAGGCGGAGCACAAGGTTTACAGTCGTCTCGGATCCTTCCAGGCGCTGAAACGCCAGCGAACCGGATTGAAGATCGGCATCTGTGGGTGCGTCGCTCAACAGGAAGGACAGGCGCTGCTCAACCGTTTTCCGTACCTGGACTTTGTGGTCGGCCCCGGACAGCTCACGGCCATTCCGCCGTTACTTCAAGCCGGGGTTACGAGAGGGCTTGCGACGGCGAGAGCAGCCGGCTACTCCTACCCGGTGAACGCGCCGGTTCAGCGCCGCAGCAGCATCAGGGCCTGGGTCAGCATCATGGAGGGGTGCGACCGTTTCTGTACCTTTTGTGTGGTCCCTTTCACTCGGGGTCGCGAACGCAGCCGACCCTCTCAGGACATTATAGAGGAGATTCGTGGACTCAAGCGGCAAGGATATCGCGAGGTCACGCTACTGGGACAAACCGTCAACTCCTATGGGAGGAAGCTGACGCCTCCGATCACCTTTGTGGAACTGCTCCGCCGAATCGACCAACTTGTGGGCGATCGCATGCGGATCCGATTTACGAGCCCGCATCCCAGCGACGTGACCCACGAGCTGGCAACGGCCATCGCGGAGCTCCCGAGTCTATGCGAACAGATCCATCTGCCCGTTCAATCGGGCTCCGATCGAATCCTGCATCGAATGAAGCGCGGCTATGATCGGGAGGAGTTCCTGGAGAAGGTTGCACTGCTGCGCGCCAAGGCGCCCGAGATCGCTATTACGACGGACATTATTGTCGGGTTTCCCGGCGAGACGGAAGAGGACTTCCAGACAACTCTGGATTTGATGCAGGAGGTCTTGTTCGACGGCGCCTTCATTTTCAAGTATTCGCCGAGATCCCGCACAGAGGCTGAGCGGATGCCCGATCAGCTTTCTGAGGAGGTAAAAGGCCGGTGGTTGGAGCAGGCGCTTGCGCTCCTGAACCGGCTGTCGCTTGAACGCAACCGTGCGTACCTCGGCCGAACAGTGGAAGTACTGGTAAATCGCGAGGATGCCAAGGGTGACGCCATTCGCCATGCCGGTCGGACCAGGCAGAATAAGATTGTCCATTTTACGGGTGAAGGAGTAGAGGACGGCGGCGTTGTGGCTGTGGCAATCACAGAGGCTACCCCCCTGTACTTACAAGGCGAGTTGGTGTGTCCGCAATAGTTGAATCGCAAAAAAGATGCTCGTAGCTCGATCAATATATCAGACAAACAACCATCCGAACACGCACGGGGTGTCATTGCAAGAGGAACGTGGTGCTGAAACATTGTGTCCTCCTCGATGAAAAGACCATTGCGGCACGAGTGGACGAGCTCGCGCGCGCGATTGCCCAGGACCTGCCGGAGCCGACACCGGTCCTGATCGGCCTGCTCACCGGCGCGTTCGTCTTCCTCGCCGACTTGGTGCGGGCGCTTGGACGCCTGGGGATAGAGCCGCAGGTGGACCTGATGGCCGTCTCGCACTACGGGCCGTTAGTGACCTCCAGTGGCCTAGTACAGCTCCATAAGGACAGCGCATTGGATCTCAACGGGCGGGCCGTGCTGCTGGTGGATGACATTCTGGATTCGGGACGGACGCTCAGCATGGTCCGCGCGCACCTGGCCGCCAGGAACCCACGCTGGCTGCGCACCTGCGTTCTCCTGGACAAGCCGAGTCGACGGCAGGTGACGATCAGCGCAGACTACGTCGGCTTTGAGGTACCCGATGTCTGGATGATCGGCTACGGCATGGATGCGCATGGCGAGGGGCGGGGACTCCCGTATGTGGCCTCGGTCGAGGCTCCACAGCGAGTAAGAACGTAAGTCGAACGTCAAAGTCGATGAAGAGAGAAACGCGCCGTCGCCTGCTGGTGAAGGAGGATCTGATCTACGGGCCTCTGCTGTCCCGTCGGCTGGGCCGCTCGCTGGGCGTGAATCTGCTTGGGGCCGGCGCGAAGCTCTGTTCCTTCAACTGTCGTTACTGTCAGTGCGGCTGGACGGCGCATCCGATCCTGAAGGCCACTGAGCCGATGGCGGACTTGCCGTCAGGAGAGAAGATTGCCGATGCCTTAGGGACGAGGCTTCAGCAACTGTGCCGCGAGCAGATCCCCATTGACGCCATCACCTTCTCCGGCAACGGCGAGCCGACGCTCCATCCGGACTTGCAGGCAATTGTCAAGGCTGCCTCGGCACTGCGGGATACCTATGTACCTCACGCCAAGCTGGCCATCCTGTCGAATAGCTCTACTGTCCATTGGCCTGAGGTGCGGGTCGCGCTGCAGGGGATCGATCTCAAGTTAATGAAGTTGGACGCCGGAAGCGACACCCTCGTACGTCGGATCAATTTGCCGGCTAAAGGGTGGGACTTCGCCACGATGGTCCAGGGATTAGCGAAGCTCGATGGTGTGCTGCTGCAAGCAATGTTCGTATGGGGGAAAGTGGCCAATACGGCTCCGTTGGCGATCCGCGAGTGGTCCGACCAAGTTGCCGAGATCCGCCCGCGTGGTGTCCACATCTACACGCTCGACCGGGTACCGGCCGACCCCGGCTTGACGCCGGTGTCCCGGGGAGTACTCGAGTCGATTGCCCGGTATGCGCGACGACGCGCCCATGTCCCAGTTGAGGTCTACTGAGGTAGTCGGTGGTCGCCGAGCTTGGCGATGGCTGCTTGGGCTCCCCGGGCTTGCCCTGTTCGGTCTGGCCGACTCAGCCTACCTGCTTTGGCAGCATCGCACGGCGCGAATGGCCTTCTGTCTTGCCGGGGGATGCGACGTCGTCAACCAAGGAGAATACTCTGAGATCAACGGAATTCCCCTGGCCGCTTTCGGTGTCGGGGCATATCTACTGCTGCTTGTCCTCTCGATCATGGCCGTAACACTTGATAGTCGCCGTACGCTGGGGATGATAGTCGCGATCGCGGGAATCGGCGTGGCGGTGTCGGCGTGGCTGATCTATCTGCAGGTCGCGGTGATCGAATCGATCTGCGTGTGGTGCGTCCTCTCGGCCCTCACAATGACGTCGCTCTTTACCCTGAGCCTGAGCGCGTTTCTCATGATACGACCTCTGGAGCTGTCGGAACCGACCAACCAGACGCAAATGCCGCAAAGTCAAACAAAGGTGTTACGATATGCCTTCAGGTTTCCGCTGATGGCGTTAGGGATGCTCGCCCTGCTTGCCGCAATGCTGGGAGGGCTCTTTCGCCTGGGCTGGGACTGGTCGGCCGTACCGTCGACGTTGCCCGCCGTGCATGGTCCCCTGATGGTTTCCGGCTTCCTGGGCACGCTCATCGGCCTGGAACGGGCCGTGGCGATGGGGAAGTGGTGGCCTGCTGTCGGGCCTCTGTCCACTGGGGTGGGCACCCTTGTCCTGATTACAGGTGTACCCGGTGTAGTGGGCCCGGCATTGATGACCTTTGGCAGCCTTGCATTGGTTATCACGTTTGTCCATCTCATTCGCGGGCAGCCGGCCCTGTTTACCGTCACGATGGGGTTGGGGGCGCTTGCCTGGCTGACAGGCAACACCCTTTGGTTGAGCGGGTGGCCGGTTGTCAACGTGGTAAGCTGGTGGGCCGCTTTTCTGATCCTCACTATTGCAGGAGAACGACTGGAGTTGAGTCGCTTTCTCCCTCTTGCTCAACGACATCGATTCTCGTTTCTGGCTGCCGCTGGTCTTTTCGCGGCTGGGCTCCTTCTCGCCGGGATGACCTTCGACATCGGAACGCGCTTAAGCGGGCTGGGTCTTGTCGCGCTGAGCGCGTGGTTGCTGCGCCACGATATGGCACGACATTCGGTACAGAAGGCAGGACTCCACCGATTCGTCGCGCTGAGTCTGCTTGCAGGCTACGTGTGGCTCATGGTGGCGGGACTGCTTACCGTAAGCCTTGGCGGAGTGGCGGCCGGATTACACCACGATGCGACCCTGCACGCGATCCACGAGCATAGCGGACCGGACGGCTATGATGCGACCCTGCACGCCATATTCGTAGGCTTCGTGTTCTCTATGATCATCGGGCACGCCCCGATCATCTTCCCATCTGTGCTGGGAATTTCTTTACCGTTTCGCCCAGCCTTCTACAGCCATCTCATCTTGCTCCATCTTTCGCTCGCGCTGCGAGTGGTAGGGGATATAACGGCGTGGTGGCCGGGGAGGTTGGGGGGCGGACTGCTCAATGTTGTTGCCGTGCTGCTCTTCCTGGGCAATATGGCGTTGTCCGCTGCGCAGGGAAAACGGTCTGTCGCCTTGGTGGATGCAGGGCGGTAAGCGGGGTGAGGATCAGAAAAGGGATACCCCATGAACCTACACCGATCTGAAAGATTGCCGATCGATCTCGGTCCGGAAGAAAGGGTGAGCATGGCGCCGACGCAGGATACCGAACCGATAGCGGAGGGCGCGTCATCTCGCGACGTCATCCGAATGGCGCGGCTCCCGATACATTTCTTTATCTCTGCTGTTATCCTCTTCGGCGTGGGTGTCGCCTCGGTACCCTGGGTGGTGAGTGATCTGGCGGATTTCTTCTACCAGCCACGGATCCTGGCCGTGACCCATACCTTTACGCTGGGATGGATCAGCTCCGCGATTATGGGAGTCATGTATCGGCTTGTTCCAGCCATGACGAAACGGCCCTTACGCTTTCCGAGGTTAGCGCGCTGGCAGTTCGGCCTCTTCATCTTCGGCGCAACGGGTCTCATGGCGCACATGCTCATCGGAGAGTGGACACCAACCTGGATGGCCGCGGCTGTGATTGTGCTCAGTGCGGCGTTCTTTGCGCTCAACATGTTGTATTGTCTCGGTCCGGCTTGGCACAAGAGCGCAGCCGAAACCGGCATGTGCATGTCGGTTCTGTTTTTGCTGATTGCCGCTTCTCTCGGTTTGCTCCTGGCATTGGATAAGTCCCGCAATTTTCTCCCCGGCAACGTCATCAGTAACCTGGCCAGTCATGCGCATCTCGCTGCGCTCGGATGGGTGAGTCTCACTATCTGCTCCGTCTCCTATCGGATGGCGCCGGCGTTTCTCCTGTCGGAACTCAGGCTGCCGCGTGTGGCGATGTGGCAACTTTACAGCCTCGCCGGCGGCGTTGCCGGCTTGGCTATGTCGCTTCTGGGCTGGATCCCGGGAGCGTCCCTCTGGAGCGCCGTCATCCTGTTGTCTCTGCTCGCTTTTGTCGGCATACTTCAGACCCTCATGCGCAACCGGCGGATACCGCTCGATTGGACCATGCGGCACGCGCTGGCGGGCATCGTGTGTTTGCTGCTCGCCGTTGGACTTGGATTCTCGTTGCTCTGGATTGATCCGGACAGCGCCCTTGGCAACAGAGTTGCTGGAGCGTACGGAGTGCTGGGACTGCTCGGCTGGGTGACGAATCTCATTATCGGGATGTCTTTTAAGCTCTTTCCAGGATTTGTCGTCGGTGTGCGTGAGCGCAGGAGTTGGCCAACGCTGGCGATTGCCAGACTGCCCCTACAAAGCTGTCGGCCGCTTGTCTTTTGTTTGCTGAACACAGGTGTCGTAACGCTGGCCGGTGGCCTGATCACGGCCCAGGTGGAAGTCGCGCGGCTGGGCGCTCTGGTGCTCGCGCTGGGAGGCCTGATCTACGTGGCGGTGATGGGATGGATCTTGAGCTATGCCTATCGCGCCTCCGTGCCTCCGGCTGCAAGCGATCCGCTCCGCATCCTTTCCGATGACTCGTAAAGCCAGACCAATTCGAAATCCCGATACGTTGGTATACCTGGAAAAAGGATTTGACAACCTTTCGCCTGCTCTCTATGATAACGACGATAGGTGGGAGGGGCAAGTTGAAGAGGCGCTCCGATCTGAAGCAAGGGGTGGTGTAGGAACGGCGGAACCTCGGAAGGATTAGGTGGAACTCACTGAGGGGGAAGGGAAACGATGACCAAGGCTGACATAGCTTCGATCGTCGCTGAAAGAGGCCTCGCCAAGAAACAGGCGATGGAAGCAGTGGAGGCGACCTTCGACATTGTGAAAAACGCTCTCAAGAAAGGGGAGAAGATCCAACTTGTCGGCTTTGGCTCTTTTCAGGTCAGAGCCAAGCGGGCGAGAAAGGGGCGGAACCCTCAAACCGGCGACCCGATTACGATCGCGGCTCGTAAGGTGCTGAAGTTCAAGCCGGGTAAAGCCTTGCATCAGGCTGTAAACGATCTCGGCGGGTAGCGTCTGAGTTGACGGAAGAGGGAAGACTGTGCCTAGCGCACGGACGAGGTTAGTCAGACCGAAACCTCGAATGTTACAAAGGCTTCTCCCAGGTCTTGATGGTGGTTCCGAGATCCCCGAGAAGTTGTACTTCAAGATTGGAGAGGTCGCCGGACTGACTGGGGTTCAGCCCTATGTTCTCCGCTACTGGGAGACACAGTTTACGACGCTGCGGCCAACCAAGAGTCCGAGCGGGCAGCGTCTATATCGGCGTAATGACGTTGTGGCTGTACTTCGCATCAAGGAGTTGCTCTACCAGAAGCGGTTCACCATTGCTGGCGCCAAGCGCCATCTGACAGCAGAGCAGGAACCGTTCCCACCGACCGTGTTGGATTCGGTCCGACTGGTGAAGGAAGAGCTGAAGCGGATCTCTTCGTTGTTGCACAGAAATTCCCCCTGACGTAAAGACCTGGCATCCTCGGGGCGTGGCGCAGCCTGGTAGCGCACTGGCATGGGGGGCCAGGGGTCGTTGGTTCAAATCCAATCGCCCCGACCAGCATCACTCATCGGTATGCGAGACCGCGGAAGGGCAGAGTGCGTATCTGCTCTTTTTCAATTCTGAATGAATATTCTTATTTCCAATGATGACGGTATTCATGCGCAAGGGCTTCGGGCTCTCGCGGACGCTCTATCCAACCTCGGTGAGGTGTGGGTGGTGGCACCGGATCGTGAACGGAGCGCATCCGGGCACTCTCTCACATTAAATAGGCCGCTGCGTGTCACCAAGGTTGCGCCGACCTGGTTCACGGTTGACGGCACCCCTACTGATTGCGTCGCGCTGGCTCTGATGGGCATGATCAATCGCAAGTTTGATCTGGTCGCCTCAGGGATCAACATTGGTGGGAATATGGGCGATGATGTGACCTACTCCGGAACGGTGTCAGCTGCTTTCGAAGCCACACTGCTTGGACTGCCGGCCTTTGCGCTGTCCGTTGTGGCCCGCCGGCGGGTAAACTTCACGACCGCAGGGCTGGTGGCGATTATGGTGGCAAAGCTGATCGCAAAACATGGTCTGCCATCCAATACCATGCTGAACGTCAACGTCCCGAATTGTCGCCCCTCAGCGATTAAAGGTGTGACGATCACGCAACAGGGAAGGCGGCGCTATGATGACATTATCGTAAGAAAGGTGGATCCTCGCGGGAAGGCCTATTACTGGATCGGTGGGAAGGAACCCACATGGGAGCCACTGGAAGATAGCGACTATGCCGCGGTCATGGCAGGATCGATTTCGATTACGCCGCTTCACCTGGATCTGACCAACTCGAGCGCTGTCGAAGAGCTCCAGGGATGGGAATTCCCATGGAACGACGTATCCTCCACAAGGGGGCGGCGCCGTGCAACGGCGTGAAATAGCCGTCAATCAATGTGAATAACAGGTTTGCGATTCCATAATGGATTACGCGGTTGCCCGGCAGCGGATGGTGGCCGAGCAGCTGGTGAGCCGTGGGATTACGCACCCCAAGGTCTTACAGGCGATGACCAAGGTCCACAGACATCTGTTTGTGGAAGAAGCGTTCTGGGGGCGTGCCTACGGTGATTATTCCCTGCCGATTGGTGAGAAGCAGACGATCTCCCAACCGTTTATGGTGGCGCTCATGGCAGAGGCGCTTGAGCTGGAGAAGGATCAACGGGTGCTGGAGATCGGAACGGGGTCCGGATATCAAACGGCCATCCTGGTGGAATTAGGCGCGAAGGTGTATTCTATCGAGCGGAATCGAGCGCTCGCGCTACGGGCGAGGGATCGTCTTGAGTCCCTCGGATATTACCACGCATGGATTCGGGTTGGGGATGGTTCTATTGGGTGGAAGGAAAAGGCGCCATTTGACGCAATTGTTGTAAGCGCGGGTACTCCCCAAATTCCGATGCCTCTTATCGAGCAGCTCGCTGAGAATGGACGTCTCGTGATACCCGTCGGTCAGCTGCAGAGCCAAGTTCTTAAGAAAGGGACGAAGAAAGGAACAAGCATACGCTGGGCTGACCTTGGCAATTGTACATTCGTAAAATTGGTAGGCAAGCAGGGGTGGAACAGTTGATGTCGGGGCGTAGCGCAGCCTGGTAGCGCACTTGCTTCGGGAGCAAGGGGTCGTTGGTTCAAATCCAATCGCCCCGACCATTTTGTTCTCTTCTCAGGGAAGCCTTTTTCCCGATCACTTGAAGGAATAACATCAATGCCGACTGATGCGCTCAAACAAAAAATTCGGGATATCCCGGATTTCCCCAAAAAGGGGATCGTCTTCAAAGACATTACACCATTGCTCGCAGACGGCAAGGCCTTTCGTGCAGCCATCGACCAGATTGCCGAGCGGTTTCACGACCAGCATGTCGATTTGGTGGTTGGTGTGGAGGCGAGGGGCTTCATTATCGCCGCTGCATTGGCCTATAGGCTTCATGCGGGCACGACGTTGATCCGAAAGCCAGGAAAGCTGCCGTATAAGACGCATCGTACGACCTATGCCTTGGAGTACGGCGCCGACACCCTGGAAATCCATCAGGATGCCATACTGCCAAGCCAACGGATCCTGATGGCGGACGACCTGCTCGCCACCGGCGGCACGATGACGGCAGCGATCGACCTCATTACTCGGCTGGGCGGTCATGTCGTTGGCGTGGCGTTCCTGGTTGAGCTGTTGTCATTGCGGGGGAGAGAACGATTCGGAGATCGGGAAGTCTTCTCGCTGATTCAGTTCTAATCGGCACGCTTCGCCTGCGTGAGATGTGCAACCAGGCGCCCGTAGCTCAGATGGATAGAGCAAGGGTTTCCTAAACCCTGTGTCGCAGGTTCAAGTCCTGTCGGGCGCACCAGCGCCCTACGGTCCCAGAGAGAGTAAAAGCAGATTATGATGTGGCCTCGCACAAAAAATCCCGATTGGCATGTTGACCCACAGCGTTCCGCGACGAGCAGCGCGACACGGTTTGCGACATTTATCACCGGCAGGTGGAAGTGGGCTGTCGCAGCGGCCGCGGGGCTGCTGGCTCTCTCGGCTGCGATCGCCGGCTATTTCGCATGGAGCGGCAAGACGGAAACGGACGCTGCGACCCTCCTGCGTAAGGCAGTGAGCCAGTTTGAGGCAAGCTCACGAAGCGGCTCTGACGCGGAAAAACAGGAGGAGGGCATTCGACTGTTGCATGAGGTGATAAATCGTTACCCCAAGAATGCCGCCGCAGCAGAGGCCACACTTCGTCTCGGCACCCATTACTACACAGCGGGCAAGTACAACGAGGTGCGAACTGTATACACCACCTACCTCGACAAGAATCCGAGAGGTCAGATCGCCTTTTCAGCCGGCCTCGGACTAGGGGATACCTATCTGGCGGAGCGCAATTATGAGAAAGCGGTAGAGACGTATTCCAGGCTTATCGAGCAGTTCGCTCAAGAGCCGTTGCTTCCTGAGGCGCAACTGCATCTGGCCAGAGCCTATCTGGGTCTGAATCGATTGAAAGATGCCGGCGCCCTTTACGAAAAGATCGTTGCGACTTATCCCAACACCGGCTGGGCGCAGAGCGCACAGGCCGAGTTATACAAGTTAGGGTTGACCTCTCGACAATAACCCAACCTCCATCTTTTGTCTTTATAGCTCGACGCAGTGACCCCTTCCCTCCCTTTCGAGGCCGGCTTTGAGGGTGCGGTAACGTAACCAAAAGCCTGTGGACCGACGCGCAAAACGTTGAAGCGCGTTCCCATGGGGGTGCTAGCAACATGACACTCTCATATCTGTTCGAACTACTTCGATTTAGCGAGAAGCGGCGCAAAATGACCGTTAAGGTGACAACTGAGCGCAGTCGTTTCTGCATTCATGGCTGCCAATGGCGAGGTTTCGCAATCCCCGCCACGCTCGCACTGTGGCTTCTATGTCTTCCGGCGGTTCACTCCATTGCTGAGGGTGCGACGCACGTTGACCTCGTTCAGGACCGCTTTCAGCAGTTACTTGATCAGTGGGGCTATCACGAATGGTGGTCAATGTGGGAGCAAGGCACGACGCAGAGCCGCACCGCCATCTCGAAGGACGCCTTCGTCCGCAGGATGGACAGTAGCCTTTGGCAACTTGCCTGCTGCGACAAACGCCTCCAGAATGTCCGCATCACCCCGGTATCGCCTGGTTACGTCG
>JAGWRQ010000044.1 GCA_028869615.1 Candidatus Methylomirabilota bacterium
CCGTGAGGGGGGTAAAGGTCATGTCGGCCGTCCGACGGACCACGTCAACCAAGATGTCCCGCCGCTCATAAGAGGCAGTAATATCCAGGAAGACCAGTTCGTCGGCCCCTTGCTGGTCATACAGCGCCGCCACCTCGGCCGGATCGCCCGCGTCCCGGAGGTCTACAAACCGCGTCCCTTTGACAACACGTCCGTCTTTGACGTCGAGGCATGGAATGATTCGCTTGGCCAGCATGGTTTATCTCGCCGCCGCAATCGCGTCCTTCAGTGAAAATCTGCCCTCGTAAAGAGCCTTTCCGACCAGGGCCCCAATGACGATAGTGGGCTCAAGCATCGCAAGTCTCCTGACATCGTCCAGTGTGGCAATCCCCCCGGACGCGATAATCGGGTGGCGGGCCGCCTCAGCCATTCGGCGCAGGGCGTCCAGGTTTGGCCCTGTGAGCATTCCGTCCCGCTCGATATCGGTATAGATAATCGCCGCCAGCGGAAGGTCGGCCGCTCGTATCGCCAGGTCGGCCGCGAGCAGCGCGGTGGCCTCCGCCCAACCCCGTACCACGACCTTGCCATTTTTAGCATCGATTCCAAGGATAATACGACCGGGATAGCGACGAGCAGCCTCCCTTAAGAACCCTTCATCCTCGATGGCAGCCGTCCCGAGGACAGCCCGTTCGATGCCGGAGGCGAACGCCTGCTCCAAGGCCGCCAGACTTCGCAACCCGCCGCCAAGCTGCACAGGAATCTTGATCGACCGGGCCACTTGGGCAACAACTGAAAGCTGCTGCGGCTTTCCGGAAAAGGCGCCGTCAAGATCGACCAGGTGCAGAATCGACGCCCCCTCATCCTCCCACCTTTTCGCCATGGCGATCGGATCGGCGGAATAGGCGGTTTGACGCAGGGGATCGCCTTGCGACAACCGAACGACTTGGCCCCCTTTCAGGTCGATCGCGGGAATGACTAGCATCTACGTGAGGGACGCGAAGTTCTTCAACAGTTGCAGACCTAATGCCTGACTCTTCTCGGGGTGAAACTGGCAGGCAAAGAGGTTATCGCGCCACAGCGCTGAGGCAAATCGGAGGCCGTACTCGGTCGTGGCGGCGATCACGCTTTCATCCTCTGGTTGCACATAGTAGGAGTGGACGAAGTAGAAGAATGCCCCATCGGGAATGCCTTTGAATATCGGGGCCTGCCGTTCGATCCGGATCCGGTTCCACCCCATGTGGGGGATCTTGAGCCTGGAGCCGGCGTCGCGCCCGTTCCCGGGAGGCGCCGCATCTGTAAACCGGACCACCCGGCCCTTGATGACGTTGAGGCCCGCGTGATGTCCGAACTCCTCACTCTCACTGAACAGGAAGTGCAGTCCCAAGCAGATGCCAAGGACCGGCTTACCCGCCTCGATCGCCCGAAGCAGCGGCTCGACAAATCCGCCATCCTGAAGCTTACCGATGCCATCGGCAAACGCGCCGACCCCAGGCAGGACAATGCCGGACGCGTCCCGGAGCAATCGCGGATCCTCCACGACCTTGGCGTCAGCCTCAACACGCTCGAATCCCTTCTGGACACTTCGGAGGTTCGCAATGCCGGAATCGACGATGGCAATCACAAGCTTCCCTTCGTCGAAGGGACCTCCGCAATCCGCGGATCGATCGCCGTCGCCTGGTCGAGACTCCTGGCCAACGCCTTAAAGATCGCTTCAACACAATGGTGCAGGTTCTCACCATACAGGACCGCAACATGGAGGTTCACCTTCATGTTCATGACCAGGGCGCGCATGAACTCCTTCACGAGGGTGACATCGAAACTCTCGATCCGACCCTGGAGTTGCGGCGCCTCATAGACCAGATAGGGGCGGCCGCTGATGTCGAGCGCCACGCGGGCCAGCGCCTCGTCCAGCGGGATGAGCGCCGAGGCAAACCGCCGGATGCCCCGCTTGTCCCCCATGGCCTGGGCGAACGCTTCGCCGAGCGCGATCCCGACATCCTCCACAGTGTGGTGCAGATCGACCTGCAAGTCGCCCCGCGCCTCAATACTGAGGTCGAAGAGGCCGTGCGTTGCCAGTTGGGCCAACATGTGGTCGAGGAAAGGGATCTGGGTCTGAAGCGTGTGTCGCCCCGTTCCGTCCAGGTCGAGCTCTACTGCGACATCGGTCTCTGAGGTCTTCCTGCACACCTTGGCTGTCCTGCTCATGATCCGCTTTCCGTCCTCTATGTCATCTCACGTTGCGGTTCGTACCTCGCGCTCCGCACCCGTACCCTGTCTCAGCGCCTTCGTCAATGCCTCTAAGAACCGATCATTCTCTGCCTTCGTCCCCACAGTGACCCGTAGGCAGTCTTGTAGGCCCGGCACTGACCCTACATTTCGCACCAACACGCCCTGCTGAAGCAGCGTTTCAAACAGATCGTCTCCCGGACGTGTGGTCCGAAAGAGGATGAAGTTGGCTGCTGACGGGAAGGTCTCGACACCGGGCAGTGCGTCCAGACGGCTTATCACCTGCGCGCGCTCCCGGACCACCTCACGAACATTGGCATCGATCCACTCGTGATGGTTGAGCAGCACGACAGCGGCCGCCTGGGAGAAACTGTTGAGATTAAACGGGAGGCGGACCTTCTCCAACTCGGCTGCGAGCGTAGGGTGGGCAACAAGGTAACCGACGCGCAGTCCGGCTAGGCCGATCTTGGAGAGAGAGCGGAGGATGACCAGTCGCTCCTGATCGACCAGGTGCGGCAGCATCGTCCGCCCGGCGTACGGCCCGTAGGCTTCGTCTACCACGACCAACCCGGGCGCAACGGCCAAAATCTTGAAGATCTCCGCCTCAGAAAAGACTCCGCCGGTTGGGTTATTTGGCGTGGCTAGAAAGACGACCTTGGGGCGCGTTCGCTCGATGGTCTCGATCAGTGCGGGCAGGTCGGGCTCAAAGCGAAAGCCGAGGGGTACCCCTTCGAAGTGGAGCCCCTGAGCCCTCGCGATCAGCTCATACATCGAAAAGGTCGGAACCGGAGCGAGTACGGGAGTCCCAGGTCCAGACGTCGCCAGCAATAACAGTTGAATCAGCTCATCAGACCCATTGCCCAGGATAAGCGCTCCCGGCGCCACCTGGAGCTGCGCGGCCAGAACCGATCGGAGCCGATCCCCTTTCGCATCCGGGTAGCGGTGAACGTCTACCTGATCCAACACGCCGCGAAGCGCCTGGCGAAGCTCCTCCGAAAGCGGAAACGGGCTTTCGTTGGCATCGAGCTTGATCAGATCGGGTCGTGGCTCCTCGGCCCGATACGCTGTGAGGCGCAGGACTTCAGGTTTGACCAGATCGAGAAGGCGCGGCCTCTTCATGCAAGCCTCCTGATCGAGGCCGCCCTCGCGTGGGCCTCAAGCCCCTCCAGGCGAGCCAGCTCGACCAATGTCGGCTCCAGCGCCTCCAGTTGCTGCCGGCTGAAGGCGATCAACGAGCTCTGGCGTTGGAAGTCGGCCACGGAAAGGGGCGAGGCGAAGCGCGCCGTCCCTCCGGTCGGTAAGATATGATTCGGCCCGGCTAGGTAATCGCCTACCACCTCCGGACTTGCGCTCCCCATGAAGATGGCGCCCGCGCGTCTGATCTGGGGTAATAGTCCCCAAGGATCCTTCACCAGCAGTTCCAGGTGTTCCGGCGCAACCTCGTTACAGAGGGTGACAGCCTCATCCAGTCCCTTCACGACAACTGCCGCGCCGAACTGCTCCAACGAGGCTTCCGCAATCTGTCGCCGAGGCAACAGCGCCACCTGATGTTTCACCTCGCCCACCACCTCTTCGGCAAGCCGCTGGGAGGGTGTGAGCAGCATGGCGCTGGAGAGCGGGTCGTGCTCAGCCTGCGAGAGCAGGTCGGCGGCAACCCAGACCGCCATGGCCTCCTCATCGGCGATGATCAACAACTCCGTCGGGCCGGCGATCATATCGATCCCCACCTGCCCGAAGACCAGACGCTTGGCCGCCGCGACATAGACGTTCCCGGGGCCGACAATCTTATCCACCTTCGGGATCGATGCGGTCCCATAGGCCATGGCCGCCACCGCCTGGGCGCCGCCCACCTTATAGATCGCATGAACCCCGCACAGATCCGCCGCCACCAGCACCGCTTCAGCCACCGTACCGTCGCGGCGCGGCGGCGTGCACATCACGACCTCCGGCACGCCGGCAATCGCCGCCGGGATCGCGTTCATGAGCACCGTGGACGGGTAGGCCGCCGTGCCCCCAGGCACATAGATCCCTACCCGGTCGAGCGGACGGACAAGCATCCCAACGATCGCTCCGTTTTCCTCCGAGAACCAGGAGGAATGGAGCTGTCGGAGGTGGAAGGCTCTGACCCGCGATGCCGCCGTCTTGATAGCTTCAAGAGAAGCGGGCGTCAGGGCCGCATATGCCTCCTCAACCTCTCCTGGCCCGACCTGCACTGAAGCGGCATCGAGACGGACACCGTCGAACCGCTCCGTCTGCTCGAAGAGAGCGGTATCGCCGCCTGTGCGTATTCCTTCCAGGATACCGCGAACGGCCTGCTCGACCTCGGCAGGCATAGTACCCTGGCGGGACCTGAGCTTTGAGAAGAACCGCGTACACTCTTGTGATCCGGCCTGGAGCAGCTTCATGCGCGCGCCCTCTCCGCTTGCGCCTCGACCTGCTTTCGCATCTGCTCGATCAGGGCCTGGACCCTGCGGTACTTTGTCTTGAGACTCGCCCGATTGACAATGAGCCGCGCCGTCGACTTGGCGATTTCCTCGACCTCCACCAACCCGTTTTCCTTCAAGGTCTGCCCGGTCTCCACGAGGTCAACGATCCGCTCGGCCAGCCCCACAAGGGGCGCAAGTTCAAGAGAACCGTTCAATGTAATGATCTCCGCCTGGATCCCTTTACTGCTGAAGTACGCCTCTGCAAGATTTGGATATTTGGTGGCCAGCCTCAGGTGCGACCAGGAATAGGGGTCATCCTTTTTGTGGAGCTCGGCCGGCTCGGCCACGACAAGCCGACAGGCGCCGAATCGAAGATCCAGCGGCTCGTAGACGTCCCGGCGTTGCTCAAGGAGTTGATCTTTGCCCACGATACCCATGTCGGCAGCCCCATGTTCCACATAGGTCGGGATATCGGCAGGTTTCAGTGTGAGGAACTGTAAGCACCGATACGGATCCTCGTAGATCAAGCGGCGTGAATCGGCAAAGCCCTGGAGGCATGTGATGCCCATCCCCTTAAAGAGCGCCAAGACATGAGGCAACAGCCGACCCTTGGGCAGTGCAATGGCGATTACGTCGTTGTTTGTGGATTCCATCTCTTCCGGTTCACGCAGTTTCGTGTTTCGAGTTTCGGGTTTCGAGTCAATGGAAGAGCCCGAATTCAAAACTCGAAACTCCAAACTCTCTTTTATTTATTCCGCGACTCGCTCGATGCTGGCGCCGAGACTCCTGAGCTTCTGCTCAATCGACTCGTATCCCCGGTCCAGATGGTAGACCCGCGAGACGGTCGTGATCCCCTGGGCGGCCAGCCCCGCCAGAACCAGCGATGCGCTCGCCCGCAGGTCGGTGGCCATCACCGGCGCGCCTGACAGCATAGGAACCCCGTGGACGAACGCGGTATTGCCAACCACCTTGATATCCGCACCCATCCTCACCAACTCATTCACGTGCATGAATCGGTTTTCAAAGACCGTCTCGGTGATGACACTGCTTCCCTGGGCAATGGACATGAGGGCCATGAATTGCGCTTGCATATCGGTGGCAAATCCGGGGTAGGGATGGGTCCTGATATTGACCCCCTGCACTGGTCCATCTCCCCAGACCCGAATGCTGCAATCCGTCTCCTCCACAAGCACGCCTGTCTCCCGCAGTTTTTCCGTGACCGCCTCCAGGTGGCAGGGCACGCAGCGATTGATGGTCACATCACCACCGGTGATCGCGGCCGCAACCATGAAGGTCCCCGTCTCGACCCTGTCCGGGATCACCTCGTGCTCTGCCCCGTGCAGGTGGTCAACACCCTCGATACTGATCGTCGGAGTTCCAGCCCCCTCGATGCTCGCCCCCATGCGATTCAGTAGGGCGGCCAGGTCGGCGACCTCAGGTTCGCACGCGGCATTCTCCAACACGGTAACCCCATCCGCCAGGGTAGCGGCCATCATCAGATTCTCGGTACCGGTGACGGTCTGGCCATCGAACGTGATCCTGGCGCCCTTCAAACGTGGCGCCTTCGCTTCCACGTACCCGGCATCCAGGCTGACTGTTGCACCCATCTTCTCAAGGGCCGCCAGATGCAGATTGATCGGCCTCTGCCCGATCGCGCACCCTCCCGGCAAAGAGACCCGTGCCCGCCCGAAGCGGGCCACCAGCGGGCCCAGGACCAGTACCGATGCCCGCATCGTCTTGACCAGTTGGTAGGGCGCCTCAAACTGACCGATGCGATCGGCGCGAAGGGATAGGGTCGCTCGATCACGTCTTTCGACGCTTACACCCAAATGGCTGAGCAGACCGATGATCGTCTTCACATCGCCCAGTTGCGGAACACGGTGAAGCCGGATCGCCTCCCCTGTGAGCAAAGAGGCAACCATCGCGGGCAGGGCCGCGTTCTTCGCGCCACCGACCTCTACCTGTCCTTTGATAGGGACCCCGCCTCTAACGATGAGCTTATCCATGCGCGCTCCCTCGCCTTGGCGCAAGGACGACTCGGTCGCGACCGGCTGCGTCCTGCCTCACCTGGGCTGGTCCGAGGTCTTCTCTCTTCCGGATCAGGTCCATCACGGCGGGCGCCTGACCGTCGCCGACCTCGAGGGCCAGCCAACCGCCTTCGCGAAGATAGGCGGGAGCCGCTTCGATGATTCGCCGGTGATAGCGCAGGCCGTCCGGGCCGCCGTCTATGGCCTCGATGGGCTCGTAGGCAGCGATCTCCGGAGACAAGGCGCTGCAGGCTCCGGAAGGGATGTACGGAGGATTTGACACGATCAGGTCACACCCTCCCCCAGCGTCAATCGCCCGAAGCGGCTCAAGCAGGTCGCCCTGGACGCAGCGAACCCTGCTCGTCAGTCCCAGCGCCTCTATGTTCCGTCTGGCGATCCGGCAGGCGCCTGGCGAACGATCGATGGCGTAAACGAGCGCGTGAGGCATCTCGACCGCCAGCGCCAGGGCAATCGCGCCGCAGCCGGTGCCGAGGTCCACGATGACGGGGGTTGGATGCTCACCCGGCGCGGCTTGGGCCGCGGACCTTGAACTTTGAACTTTGAACCTTGAACAGATTTTGTCCAGGACCGCCTCGACAAGCGTTTCGGTGTCCGGCCTTGGTATCAGGACATCCGGGCTCACCGCAAAGGGAAGGGACCAGAACTCTTTCACCCCGAGGATATAGGCAATCGGCTCTCTAGCCTCGCGCCGGGACACCATCAATTCCAGGAGGCCTGATCTATCCGAGGGAATCGGTTGTTCCGGGTTCGTGACAAATCGCCACCGCGGGATGCCCGACGCGGCCTCCATGAGGCACGCTGCGTCAAGCAGCGCGCTCTGCACGCCGCTATCCACCAGCCGCTCCACTACGCGGCGATACGCATAGTCGGCCTCGACCGCTCCGGTAGGCATAGCGGCGAATCCCGTAAGGCCCATCTCACACCAAGGCCTTTAATCGCGCGGCTTGATCACTGGCCACGAGCGCGCCGATCAGCTCCTCCAATTCTCCCTCCAGGGTCCGTGGGAGGCTGTGAAGCGTGAGCCCAATGCGGTGGTCAGTCACTCGACCCTGTGGGAAATTGTAGGTGCGTATCCGTTCACTCCGGTCCCCCGTCCCTACCTGCTGACGGCGCGCTTGCGAAATCTCTGCCGCCTGTTGCGCCGTAGCGGCCTCAAGCAGGCGGGCTCGCAGCACCTTCATCGCCTTGGCCCGATTCTTATGCTGCGACTTCTCATCCTGACAGGACACCACCATCCCGGTTGGCAAGTGGGTGATTCGCACGGCCGAATCGGTGGTGTTCACGGACTGCCCCCCGGGACCTGTTGAGCGAAAGACATCGATCCGGAGATCCTTCGGATCGATCTGTATCTCCACATCCTCCGCCTCGGGCAGCACGGCAACGGTGACGGTAGAGGTGTGAATCCGACCACTCGACTCAGTAACAGGGACCCGCTGCACCCGGTGGACTCCGCTCTCGAATTTCAGGCGGCTGTAGGCCCCGCGTCCTTCGATGCTCAGGATCGCCTCCTTCACCCCGCCAACTCCCGTCTGATTCGAAGACAGCATCTCTACCTTCCAGCCTTGCAACTCGGCGTAACGGCTGTACATCCGAACCAGCTCCGCAGCAAACAGCGCGGCCTCGTCGCCGCCGGCCCCGGCCCGTACCTCCAAAATGATGCTTTTCTCGTCGGCCGGGTCGCGCGGAAGCAACAGCAGCGTGAGTTCCTCCTCAAGCTTCTCCCGTTTGACGGCCAACTCCTCAAGCTCCGCCTCCGCCAACTCGCGCACGTCGTCCTCGGTTCCGTCGTGCAGGAGCGTCCTCGCCTCCTCTACGCTCCGCAGGAGCTTACGATACCGCTGGTATGCCTCCACCACCGGTTCCAGTTCCGCATACGCCTTGGCCAGCCGCTGGAAGCGAGCCTGATCACTAATAACAGCCGAATCACTCATCTGCAGCAGGATCTCGGCAGATCGCTGCTCGATGGCGTCCAGGCGCTCACGCAACTGCAGCATCGACGTCACCCTCTCAAATGAGCAACCTCCCGCATTAGGGGGCTACCTCCTCCCCTGCTGCTGCAGGGAGTTCCGCGGAGGCGGTTTCTTTGACCGCTTTGGCCTCCTTCGGCTTCCTGGAATACTTCCGCCGGAACCGATCGACCCGCCCTTCGGTGTCAATCAGCTTCTGGCGGCCGGTAAAGAGCGGGTGGCACTTGGAGCAGATTTCTACCCGGAGAGCAGGCACGGTGGACCGGGTATGGACCACCTCGCCGCATGCGCACGTGATCGTTGTCGGTTGATAGTTAGGGTGAATGCCTGGTTTCATGATCGTCCCTCCCTGGAAACAGCTAATTTTTCAGTAAGTTAAATGCACTTTATTATACGTCTAAACGCTAAGCAGTCTCAATATAAAATACGTGTCCAGCTTTCAGTCATCAGCTTGCTGCTTTTGCTGATGACTGAACTTCGGCAAAAAATACAGCCCGTCGGAGGACGGGCTGATAGATCGTATCAGTGAGAGGACAAAGAGCTACGAATTCATGGCCCTCAGGAAATCCTCGTTCGATTTGGCTTGCTTCAACTTCTCGAGCAGGAGTTCCATCGCCTCCACCACGCCCATAGTCTGGAGGACCTTGCGGAGAATCCACATCCGGTTCAGCTCCTCCTGCGTAAGCAAGAGTTCCTCCTTCCGCGTACCTGACCTGAAGATATCGATAGCAGGAAAGACCCGCTTGTCCACCAACCGTCGATCCAGGACAAGCTCGCAGTTGCCGGTCCCTTTGAACTCCTCGAAGATCACATCGTCCATCCGGCTGCCGGTGTCGATCAGGGCTGTGGCCATGATGGTCAGGCTGCCGCCCTCTTCGATATTCCGCGCCGCCCCGAAGAACCGTTTGGGACGCTGCAACGCATTGCTGTCCACGCCACCGGAGAGCACCTTGCCGCTCGGCGGGACAATGGTATTATAGGCCCGTCCCAATCGCGTGATCGAATCCAGCAAGATCACCACATCCCGTCTGTGCTCCACCAACCGTTTGGCCTTCTCGATCACCATCTCGGCCACCTGGACGTGACGCGTAGCCGGCTCATCGAAGGTCGAACTCACCACCTCCGCCTTGACAGAGCGTTGGAAGTCCGTCACCTCTTCAGGCCGCTCGTCGATCAGCAGAACGATCAGGATCACCTCAGGGTGATTCTTGGTGATGCTGTTGGCGATCTTCTGCAGGAGAATGGTCTTGCCCGTCCTCGGCGGGGCGACGATCAGCCCACGCTGCCCTTTACCGATCGGCGTGAGGAGATCCATGACCCGCATGTTCAGCTCATCCTGGGTGGTCTCCAACCGAATCCGCTGGTTCGGGAAGAGGGGGGTCAGGTTGTCGAAGAGAATCTTGTCCTTGATCAACTCCGGGTTTTCGAAGTTGACCGCCTCGACCTTGAGGAGGGCGAAGTAGCGCTCGCCTTCCTTAGGGGGTCTCACCTGACCCGATACGGTATCGCCGGTCCTGAGGTCAAAGCGCCGAATCTGCGACGGCGATACGTAAATGTCGTCCGGCCCCGGCAGGTAATTGTAGTCCGGCGCCCGAAGGAAGCCAAACCCATCAGGCAGAACCTCAAGCACACCCTCCGCGAAGATCAGCCCGCTCTTCTCGGTTTGCGCCTCAAGGATCTTAAAGATGAGCTCTTGCTTGCGGAGGCCGCTGGCGCCCACCACGTTCAGGGTCCTTGCAATGGCACTCAACTCAGAGATGGTCTTCTCTTTCAACTCCACGATATTCATTGAACCACCCCTGGGAAGCGCCGCAGCAACCTCCTTCGCTTCTGACGCACTGGATCGTCTGGTCGACTCAGATACTGATGGGGCCATCTACGCAAACTCCTCTTCCTTAAGTAAGACTGTTGACGATGAATCTACTTCGCGATCTTCACCCGGTACTCGCCCGTCACTGTGACCAGCCTGCAGTGTGGCGCGCATGGATATGAGAAGCCGGTCATCAGGAATAAGGCCCCTGCTGGATGCATGGGAAATAACGGTCTGAATTCGGAAAGCCAGATGAGTTAAATCTTTGGCAGCGTCGGTCTTGCTCCCGGTTATCCCAATTCAAGGCCGACCGACAAACGACACTCTGGAGAAGTCATACCCTCAGCAAGATGCACCTTAAACTTAGTAAAGCCCATATCCTTTGTCAAGCCTTTTTTCGAGGTCCCTCAGTAGCAGATCTAACTCGGTGTAGTTGCGTCGGGCTCGACTCGATAACGCTCATCGCAGGCTACTCAAGCCACAGGCACGCGCCTACGGTGAAGCCGCAGCGCACAACTGTTGCCACACCGTCTTCACCTGGCGCGCTGTCTCTTCAAGCGGTCCGTCATTCTCGATGATGTAGCGAGCGTGGGGACGCTTTTCCTGCTGCGGCATCTGCGACCTGATACGCAGCATCGCGTCATCTTGACTGAGACCCCGGGACCTTACCAGACGGTCGAGCCGAACAGCCTCGCTCGCCTCAACCAGGATCACCGCGTCACAACGAGTATGCCACCCGCTCTCAATCAGCAACGCGGCATCGACAAGGCATACGGCCGCCCCCGAGATCTCTGCCTGCCGGATACGCCGTTCACACTCCCGGATAATGGCCGGATGGAGTAGCGCCTCTAATCGTTTGCGAGTCTCGGGATCGGCGAACACCATGACGCCCAATCGCCTGCGGTCTATGCGACCATCCGCTCCGACGACCTCACGACCGAATGTTGAGACGACCGCCTCGAAAAGAGGCTGGTCAGGTTTCACTACCTCGTGAGCCACCTGATCCGCATCGATGACCGTCGCGCCTAAGCCCCTGAACATTGCCGCCACCGTGCTCTTGCCCGAACAGATGCCTCCTGTCAGGCCTACAACGACCATTCGCCGGGCGTCGTGCTCGCTAGGCATGGGCCTCAGCCCAGTTTACCCCAATCCCGATGTCCACTTTCAGGGGGACGCAGAGAGCAGCCGCCCGCTCCATCTCTTCGGTGGCCACCCGCTTGGCAACATCTAACTCGGCTTCGGGCACCTCGAACAGCAACTCATCGTGGATCTGAAGAATCATCTTGGTCTCCAACCGTTCCGATCTCAGGCGTCTGAAGATAGCGATCATCGCCACCTTGATCAGGTCTGCGGCCGATCCCTGAATCGGCGTATTGACCGCCAACCGCTCCCCAAGCTGTCGAACCGCCTGGTCGGAGCGCTTGAGCTCGGGGATCGCGCGGCGGCGTCCCCAGAGCGTACTCACGAAGCCAAGCTCCCTGGCCTCGCAGACCGTTCGGTCGATAAAGGTCTTGACCCCATGATAGATCTGGAAATAGCGATCGATGTACAGGCCGGCCTCCTCCTGTGATATCTCGAGTTCCGCAGCCAAGCCAAAGGGGCTCATGCCGTAGATGATACCGAAGTTGATCACCTTTGCCCGTCGCCGCATCTCCGCCGTCACATCCTCCGGCTGTACCCCGAAGATTTCGGCCGCAGTGCTGCGGTGTACATCAGCCCCCGCCGTAAAAGCGGCAATCAACGCCTGGTCCTGGGAGAGGTGCGCCAGGATCCGCAACTCGATCTGGGAATAGTCGGCCGACAGGAGCCGATGACCCTTCGAAGCAATGAACGCCTGTCGAATCCGCCGCCCGATCTCGGTGCGAACAGGAATATTCTGGAGGTTCGGCTCACTGGAACTGAGGCGTCCTGTGGCGGTCACCGTCTGATTGAACGAGGTATGGATTCGGCCGCTCACGCGATCAGCAAGCCGACGCAGCACATCAACATAGGTCGATTTGAGTTTCGCGAGACTCCGATAATTCAGGACCTCCGCAGGCAACTCGTGCGTCATGGCCAACCGCTGAAGCACCTCCATATTGGTGGAATAGCCGGTCTTGGTCCGCTTCAGCGGCTGAAGCTTCAATCGCTGAAATAATACATCCGCCAACTGCTTCGGCGAATTGATGTTGAAGCGCTCGCCCGCCAGGGCGAAGATTCTCGACTCGAGCCGGCTGAGCTGGCCCTCCAGCTCCTTGCCCAGTTCGTCGAGCTGGTCGGCATCCACCTTGAATCCGACCTCTTCCATCGAGGCCAACACCTCGATCAACGGCATCTCGATCGTTGTAAACAGCGGCGACAACCCTGACTGCTCAAGCCTCGACCGCAATACCTCTTTAAGTTGCCACACAAGGTGGGCCTCCTCGGCTGCCCGCCTCATGGCCTCCTCACGCCTGTCGTCTCGCTCCTTCGCTTCGGACTCCGACGTAGGACTGATCCCCAACTGCTCCAGCGCCAAAGCGGTAAGAGAGTGGTCCGATCGGTTAGGGTCCAGGAGATAAGAAGCCACCATGGTGTCAAAGGAGAGTCCTCTCAGGACGACACCCCTCCTCTCGAGAGCGGCCATGGTCCGCTTGAGGTCGTGGCCGATCTTCACGGGTTTCTCACCCGATAAGACAGGGCGTAGGCGTTCAAGATACGAGTCGGTCAAGGGGATGGACAAGAGGCAGATGGCGACATCAGGCTTTTGACAGAAGGCAAGTCCATAGAGCTCTCCGTCACTGAACGCGACAGCGATGGCCACACTGTCTGAGGCCAGGAGTTCC
>JAGWRQ010000045.1 GCA_028869615.1 Candidatus Methylomirabilota bacterium
TTGTGATCCTGGATGATCGGGGCAAGCAGGTTGGTAGTCTCAAGGTTGACGAGGGAGAGACTATCGAGAGTTATCGCATCGTCAAGATCCATATGGACCAGGTCTCTTTCGAACGCGATGGCCAGACGTTCACGGTTGCTGTGTGGAATGAGCGGCCGCCTGCTCCGAAGATGGTTCCCGATCTCCCCTATGAGGGGACGAAAGAGAGAACGGCCGAGTTCGTTTCTCCACCCGCCAACGTCGAAGAGATCCAGAAGGGGACGGAGAGCTTCTTTGAACAGCTTAAAGCAAACCCCGAATTTCAGAAGAAGCTGGAGGAGGTGCGCCCCCTCATACGTCAGAAGGTGGAGACCTCTGGAGTCAGCCGCTGAGGTACTCATCTACCCGCATGGCGGTCGTATCATTCGTCCCACTCACGGACATCAGTAGAGATCTGTGACTCTCAAACAATTTAGGTTTATGCCGATGTGACACGTGTCCTTTTTTGTTTTGACCCCTCGATAGCCTCGGATGAGATAATCTTACCTCATCGCCTAGCTCTCACTATAGTGGATCCCTTGGAACACCCCGCTTAGAACAGCCGTTCCTATTCCCTAGTCAATTATGCCTTTCCCCTTGACCCGTCTCAATCGGCGTGGTACTCCTCAAGTCTCGTAAAACGCTCTGCGGTTGGCCTCCAAATAGCAAAGGAGGGTCAATGACAACAATCGCCGTGTTACCTGGAGATGGAGTGGGGCCGGAGATCGTCCTGGAGGCAACGAAGGTCCTGCAACACGTCGGCGCACTGTTCGGTATCCCTCTGACGTTCGAAGAAGGGATCGTCGGAGGAGCGGCCATCGACCGATGTGGGACTCCACTCCCGCCGGAAACCTGGAGCCTCTGTCACGCCGCCGATGCCATCCTGTTTGGGGCGGTCGGCGGACCGAAGTGGGACAGCCTGCCGGTGGACCGTCGGCCTGAGCGGGGCTTGCTCACTTTGCGTAAGGAGCTGGGGCTGTACGCAAACCTGAGGCCGGTGAGGTTGTTCCCCCCCCTCGTTGATGCCTCGCCCCTGAAGCGCGAGATCATCGAGGAGGTCGATCTGCTGGTCCTCAGGGAGCTGACCGGCGGCCTCTATTTCGGCGAACCGAAAGGGATAGGTCCCGCCCCAGACGGCAAAGGGGAACGCGCCATAGACACCCTCAGCTACACCACTCAGGAGATCGAGCGGATCGCCAGGATCGGTTTCCAGATCGCCGCGCAGCGTCGAAAGCGCCTGACGTCCGTCGATAAGGTCAACGTGCTGGCCAGCTCCCAGCTCTGGCGTCGCGTAGTGACCGAGACGGCCACGGAATTTCCGGACATCGAGCTGGACCATATGCTGGTGGACAACTGCTCGATGCAACTCATCCGCAATCCCCGACGCTTCGACGTCGTGCTGACCGAGAATACCTTCGGCGACATCCTGAGCGACGAGGCCGCCATGCTCGCCGGCTCTATCGGTATGCTCCCTTCGGCAAGTTTGGGAGATGGGCCCGGCCTGTACGAGCCGATCCATGGCTCCGCCCCCGACATCGCCGGCCAGGACAAGGCGAATCCGCTTGCCGCCATCCTGTCCGCCGCGATGCTCATGCGTTATTCACTCCACCACGAGTCGGCAGCGGCCGCCATTGAGGCTGCAGTAAGCCGGGTACTCGAAGCCGGATACCGAACACCCGATATCTGGCAACCCGGCCCCGCGGTACTCGTCGGCACGGCACAGGTGGGCGACCTAATCGTGGAAAGCATTGCGAAAGGCTAAGCGTGCCCGGCATGGGTATTGTCACGGTCGAACTGCGAGAGGAGGGAGAGGCGCGAAGGCGTGCGGGACAGGCGCTGCGTGACTGTTCGTTACAGCGACGACGATCGGATGCGGCGGCGGATCAGATACCACACGATACAGACGTTGATGACAAGCGCAATCGAGTAGGTGAGGCGAAGCGACCAGACGACTTCGTACAACTCAACAGGGATCAAGAGCCCTGTCGCGCCGATCGTCAGCCAGTGGGCCCATATCCGTCCCAGGTGAAGTCCCCAGGCCATGGTCAGCAGAAGGGCTGAGTACAGGATGGCCGCGAACCCTATCACAACAATCTGCTGTAGAGAGATGCCGGTGCGCCACTCGAGCGACCGCAGAAGATAATGGTTCTCCGGTTCGACGCCAAGCAAACCGGCCACTCCCTCTGCCAGATCGGACATGTCTTTGTTGATCAGGGCAAAGACACCAAGACCGATCAGCAAGAACAGGACCCCGCCAAGGGCTTTGAGAACAATGATGGTCCGTAAGACCCCATCCTTGGAAACAGTCGGCTCTAACAAGGCGCTACCATCAACCTTCACTTGACCTGGTTCAGCCGCTCCTTCGCCCACCTCGCCTCCTGCGACTTCGGGAACTGCTTGAGCAGATTGTCGAGCACCGTTCGCGCCTTAGGCTTGTCCCCCATTTCGAGGTACGCAAACCCCTGTTTGAGCATGGCGCTCGCCACCTTTGGATGATCCGGATACTGCTTGACGAGCAGCGCAAGCTCCTTGATCGCCTGGTCATAGTTCTTCTGGCTGTAATACGACTCGCCGAGCCAGTACCGGGCATTCGGCAGCAGGCTGGAGTTAGGGTAGAGCTCGATCTGACTTCGGAAGCTGCTGATCGCTAATTCATAATTGCCTTTCGCATAATCGTTCAGGGCATTCCTGTATAGCTCGTCAGCGCTCTCCATCCTGGCCGCCGGTTTAGTAGGCGGGACTGTGGGCGGAGGCGACTCCGCCGTCTGTGCGGCCGGCGACGGGGGCGCGACCCCTTGAGCCGAAGCCGTGGTAGCCGGCGTGGGCGGAACAACGGGAGGCGCCGCAATCGGGGCAACCGTGGGGGACAGAGGCTGCGGCTCGGTGTGAGATGAGCGGGCAGGGCCAGTGATCGGCTTCCCCTTAGCCGGTTTTCTGGCCTCGGCGAGAGCGAGTTGCGCGGTTGCGTTGACCTGCTCAATCGCAGCATTCGTCTGTTGGGCCATCTGTTGGAGGGCCACCGTCACCTGCTTCGCGGTCTGCTGCGAGACGGCCGCCGCCCCATGTGCAGCGCCGGAAGCCTGACTGACCTGCTTATCGAACCCATCAAGTCGTCGTCCAAACTCATCAACCCGCCTGTTCATCTCCGTGATGCCATGACCGATCCCCTCGGTTTGTCCCTGAGCCAAGCGTACCTCGGTTGTCAACTCGTCCAGCTTCACGGTGAGCGCAGCTTGCGACTGCATGAACCCTTGGGTAGCCTCCTTTCTTTCCTGATCTATCTTTCTCAGCCGCTCTTCCGCGGCTCGCTGCGCGCGCTCGCTCTTATCCAAGCGATCCTCGACCTTCCTGAGGCGTTCCTCGATGAATAGCCTGCTCCCTTCAGCGGTCCTGGCAACGGCCGCCAGCTCACTCTTCGTCGAGTCCACATCCCGCTGAACCATACGCAGAGGCATGTCCCCCTCGCACCCCACGGTCAACGCGCTCAAGGTCAGCGCAGCCGCCAGCCAGGGGTGCAGCCTCATGCCTTGTTCCCTGATACAGGTCGTTTCGCGCGTATCGTCATTTTGCGCTCAAGACAAAATGGGCCCGCCGATTCCACTTCCAGGCGGATTCGTCGTGCCCAAGCACAAATGGGCGCTCCTTTCCAAAACTGATGGTGCTGATGCGACTCGCCGCGACCCCGGCAGCCACCAGGTAGTCGCGCGCCGCCCTGGCCCGCCGCTCGCCAAGCGCAAGGTTGTACTCGCTGGAGCCGCGCTCGTCGCAGTGACCTTCGATGGTCGCCTTGGCCGCAGAGTTTTTCCTGAACCATTCAACGTTCTCATTCAAGAGCGTCTTTGAGTCCTCTCGAATGGCGGACCGATCGAAGTCAAAGTAGATATCTTTCACCTCTGACGCCTGGACCCCCGATGAGGCTTCCGGTTTTACCTCCGCCTCAGCGATCTTGGCCTCCGGGACCGCGCCCGTCTCGGTCGGCTTGGCTTCAGGCGACTCAGCCGCCACCTCGGTGGGAGACTTCCCCTCTGGAGCGGCAACCTTTGGCGCCAGCGTACCGACCTCGCTCGGCTTCGGAACACTCTCTACAACCTCCGGCCTCTTCGGACAACCGGTCAGAAATAACGCCACAAGAGCTAAGGTAATGGTGGAACCGACCCATGTTCGCTGCATCCATCTCATCTCACATTCCTCCTCTTTGTTTTCACCAAAGTTCCCTACTACACCATTCCATCAATGTACCGGCCACACCTTCCCATCCTCGCCTACGGCGACCAGTCGGCGAGGTAGTCTTCCCCTCCATTCTTGGTCAATTGACGCTGAGTCGATCCATCGGCCTTCATAATGTACAGGTGCCGACGACCATTCCGCGTCGAGGTAAAGAGAATGTGCCGACCGTCAGCCGACCACGACGGCTCCTCGTTATTTCGCGAGTTCGAAGTCAACTGCACTAACCCCGTGCCGTCGGGATTGATCAGGAAGATATCGAAACTCCCGTGCGGTCTACCCACGAAGGCGATCTTGTCCCCGCGCGGGGACCATCGAGGCGACACGCTATAGTCGCCGACCCCGAAGGTCAGACGCCGGATATTGGTCCCCTCGATATCCATCAGATAGATCTGGGGTGTGCCACCCCGATCCGAACTGAACACGATCTGCCGCCCGTTAGGAGCGAAGGAGGGGGAGATATCGATATGTGGCCCTTGCGTCAGTTGACGAAGGCCGGTCCCATCCGGCCGGATGAGGAAGAGGTTGGTGCCCGTCCCACTGCTCATCGAGAAGACGAGCCATGTTCCATCCGGAGACCACGCCGGGGCGACATTGAGTCCAGGGTTGGACGATATCTTCTGGCGTCGTCCGGTCTCCAGATCGATCACAAAGAGGTCGGGATTCCGATCACGATAGGAGGTATAGGCGATCTTCTTGCCGTCAGGAGACCACCGCGGAGAAAGGTTGATGGAGTGATTACCGGTGATCAGGAGAGGATTATAGGCGTCGTAGTCCATGACATAGATCTCTTTGGCGCCGTTGACGGAGGAGACATACGCGATCCGGGAGGAGGCGATCCCCTTTTCTCCCGTCAGCCGGAAGACGACCTCATCTGCCAGACGATGCACCATCGTCCGCAAGGTCCGGGGATCTCCAACGTATCGCTTGCCGGACAGCATCTCGCCCTTCGTCACCTCGAAGAGCTGACCCTCCAAGACAAGCTCGCCGTCACGGGGCGAGAGCTTTCCAACCACCACGGCCTGAACCTTCAGGGAGTTCAGCGCCGGCAGTAACCCCTTTTCCTGCCCAAACTCGACCTGCGTGGCCTCGACCGAGAGGAACGACGGATCAATGACATCGAAGATTCCCGCGCTCTTCAGGTCATCGGTCAGGATAGCGCCCGCCTGTGTGCCCAGGTCCTCCGTCTTGGAGCCGACCCTCAGCGGCGGGAAGCCTACGACCGCAATCGTAATCTTCTGCGCCTCCTTCCGAACAATGTCGACGGTATATTTCTCCTCTGCGGAGAGAACCGACAGCGGGAGTATCGTCGCAACCAATAGACCGAAGACACAGAGCGCGCGGCAGGTGCTCACGCAACGGTACGATCGCATCAGCTCTTCTCCCCTACAAATGTGAAGCGCAACTCAAGCGAGACCGCCTCGGCCTTGTACAGTGGAGGCAGCGGTGGCAGCGGGCTCGAGAGGCTGACGGCGCGAAGGGCCGAGTCGTCAAGCAGGCGATCTCCAGAGGACGACCCGACAACCAGGTTGCGAACCTGCCCGGAACGAAGGATCCTCAGGGAGAGCGTCACGCCGGCTGTCGTGCCGGGGCTCATTTTTGGCGGCGTCCAGTTGCCGGTGATTTTATCCTGGATCAAGACGAAGTAATAGGCCAACGCCGGATCGGTATTCCCCACCATCACCCCGGTTTCCGTGGCCGCGCCGAGGCCCTGACCCGCTCCCGCTTTCGCAAGATCCGAAACCGGCGGAGTGATCGCAGGGCGCGCGGTAGCAAGGGCGGAGGCTACCTGCGGGGCAACGATCTTCGGGGGAGCCGGGGGTGTTGCTACAGGCGCGACAGGTTGGCGCTCGGAGGCTCGGCGTCTGCCCGGCAGGGTCATCTCCTCGGTCCGCGTACCCGGCTGAGGAAGCGATGGGAGCGTGAGCAGATCCCGCGGCGGAGCGCCGGCTTTCGCCGTTGCCGTTGCGGCCTTCTGTCCTGCCCGGAGAGAAGCATCCGGCTTCTGCGTGTGGTCCGTCTCCTTTGGAGACACAAGCGTCACTTCGTAGTTCAGCGGCACTTTGAACGGCTTACCGTGAAGCCACTGTGGGCCGTACACCACCGCAAGCACCAGCAGTCCATGGAGCACAAACGAGAGACCGCACGAGGACGACACTTCTGACACGGGAAGGCGTCGCTCGATCGCTCCAACCGCCACGCTACTGCCCTCTCGCCACGGGAGGAATCGGTTCGGTCACCATCCCCAACCGTTCAATACCGGCCTTCTTCACCGCATCCATCACCTTCACGACAACGCCGTAGGCCACACCTTCATCCGCCCGAAGGAACACGGCAGCCTTGGCATTGCGCTGTCGAAGCCCGTCAAGAGCCCGCTCCAGTCGGGCAAGGGTGATGGGCTGACCATCCAGGTAGACGACCTTCTCCTTGGTCACCGTCAGCATCAATCGTTCCTCTGGTCCGACATTCTTTGTTTCGGTTTTGGGCACCTTGACATCGATCCCCCTAAGCATCATCGGCGCCGTGATAAGGAAGATGACAAGGAGAACCAAGACCACATCGACAAACGGCGTGATGTTGATCTCAGAGAGCGCGCTGCCCCCGGGGCGCTCACCCGAACCTGTACCTGGGGAGACCATCGCCATCAGCGGCTCCTCGCCAGAATCCGTTCGGCCAAGGTGAGAAACTCCAGGCCGAATAACTCCATCTCCGTCGCTTGCCTTCTGACCCGATTCACGAAGTAGTTATAGGCAATGACCGCCGGGATGGCCGCCCCTAATCCAGCCGCCGTGGTGATCAGGGCTTCAGCGACCCCCGGCGCCACAGCGCCCAAGTTCGCGGAACCCGCCTGGCCGATACTTGCGAAGGCATCCATGATCCCCCACACCGTTCCAAAGAGACCGACAAACGGTGTCACGTTGCCCGTCGTCGCCAGAAAGATCAGGTTGCGTTCTTGCTGCGCAACCTCCTTCATACTCGCATGGCGGAGGGTCCGGCTGATGAGATCGAGCGGCTCCTTGTGAAGGGGCATGTCGGCTGCCGTCGCCCTCGGCTCATTGGCGGCCGGCCATTGATTGACTGGGCCCTGGCTGCCTTTCACCAGCTGGCTGAGCTCTCGATATCCCTCCTGAAACAGACTCACAATGGGGCTTTTTGCAAATCGCTTCGATTCTTCAAAAACAGTCGTGAGGTTCTTGGCCGATCGAAAGATCTGGAGAAACTGAGCCGATTCTCGCTGGCCTCGCCGGAACACTCCGAACTTCATGAAGATCAGCGTCCAACTCATCAAGGAAAAACTCAGCAAGATGAGCAGCACCGCCTTGGCAACGAGCCCTGCTTGCACAACGAGGCTGACGACATTCATCTCATAGTCCTTAACTTGTGCTTATACCACCACCATATATCATGGTCAAGAGCATTTAACCGGCGTTTCCCGTACCCGCCCGCGCCTCCGGAGGTCCTTACCGAGTTTCCCGCTGAACCTCCTCCGGCAGGCCCGATGTATAGGAGTACGACTTGACGACCCCTCGCTCAGTGAACTTAACATGCAGTTCCTTGGAAAGGCTCCGGCCAAAGCCACCCGCCCTCAGATAGACCCACGTCCAGGTCTGATCACCATCCTCGATGCCGACCTGAGTCGGGGGGCCAAAGAGCTGAAGCAGTTCAGCCCGCGTGGTCACCCCGTTCTTGATCATCTCAGAAGTCGGCGTCCGGAATTCCTCCCCCACCGAGACACATCCGGCGAGCAGCAGGATAAAGCATCCAAGTCCCACGATACGACGATGCGAGTCGCGCATCTTTTTCTCCTCTTCTGACAGGGTTGACAGCAGGTGACGGGCAGATTCACACCGTACGGGCCTATTGCTTAGACACTCCATTATCCGGAACGTTCGACGATCCTTCAAGGAAAATTCGGAGGGGCGATCTTGACTATGGAGATTCTTGAGTGGAGCAGAACAGGGCCGCGAGCCGACCGGCCGCCAAGCGAGCGTGCTCGCCCACGCGAGTCCGGTCCAGTGAGCAGTGCTGGCGTCTCAGACAGCGATTGCGGGCGGAGCGAGCAGTCCGGTCAACCCGCATCCGGAGAGATGAGAACTACGCGTAGCACACCACAACTAGGGACGGTCGAAGATGATGCAATACACGCCGGAGTTGCCACCCGATGCCTGGCAGGGAGACATTTCTGTCCTGCCCATGAGGTCATCGCCGCCAAGCTTGGCAAACTCTTTTCGAATGGTTTTCTCAAGGAAGGCTTTGTCATCTATATGTTGAGTGACTGCCGCCTTTGAGATGCAATTGATGGCAATGCGGTACCCTTTGGAACGTTGCAGGGCAGTGATCTGTTCCAGCAATCCGTATGAATCTCCCAGTGGTGAACGAGTCAGGATCAACACACCCTGCACTTGCCTTGGTCCGGCTACCGTTGGCTCTGCAGGCGCTTCATCACTCTGTTGATCTGCCTGTTGGTCTGCCTGTTGGTCTCCCATCTGTTGCCCGCTGAACATTTTACGCAGAAACTTCATTGTCGCTTCTCCTTTGACCCCACCGGTTACGAACGAACAGCCCGCCGTAGTTGACAGCCAGCGGACTTATTATTGTACGGATTCTCTTGGCACCGAGCTACCTGCTGTCCCGACAGCACATGGACTGATCGAATATCATCGCCTTCCTTCAGCAGGCATGTGGTAACATGGCATATAACCTATGCTAAGTTGACCCTCGTAAGGATGTCAAGGGAAATGAAGATCGCCTTACCTTGATCTGTGTCCTCGCTGAGAGTAAGATGAGCGATAATCCTGAAGAGCGAGGCGTGTATAGATGCGGCCATCGGCTTTCAGGTGAAGGAATAGACTATGAACCCATTGCAAACGTTGCGCGAGTACGGACAATCGGTGTGGTTGGATTATATCCGGCGGGGTCTTATCACAAGCGGTGAGTTGCAACGCTTGGTGGAGGAAGACGGGCTGCGGGGTATCACCTCAAACCCCGCCATTTTCGAGAAGGCGATCACCGGAAGTACCGACTACGCGAAGGCCCTCACTCGCCTCGAGCAGCAAAGGGATCTGGACGCTAAGTCGCGTTACGAGCAGTTGGCAGTCCAGGACATTCAGGATGCCGCCGATCTGCTCCGGCCTGTCTATGAGCAGACGAAGCGGCGGGACGGCTTCGTAAGCCTGGAGGTCTCGCCTTACCTCGCCCACGATACGCCGGCCACCCTTGAAGAGGCGCGAAGGCTGTGGCGCATGGTCGGGCGCAACAATGTGATGATCAAGGTCCCGGGCACCCCCGAAGGCATTGCAGCCTTCACACAGCTCATTGCTGAAGGCATCAACGTCAACGCCACGCTGCTCTTCTCGCAACAGGTGTACGAGCAGGTTGCCCTGGCCTACATCGCTGGGCTGGAAACGCTCGTCGCGCGCGGCGGCGATCCGGGCGCCGTCTCGAGCGTCGCCAGCTTCTTTATCAGCCGCATCGACACGGCTATCGACGCCATCCTCAACACCCGCCTGAAAAGTGCCACAAGCGCCGGTGAGGAGGCGCTGCTGCGATCCCTGCTCGGCAAGGTCGCTATCGCCAACGGCAAGCTGACCTACCAGCGATATCAGGAGATTTCCCGCGGTGACCGGTGGCAGGCCCTTGCGAACAAGGGCGCGCACACCCAGCGCGTCTTGTGGGCCAGTACGAGCACGAAGAACCCGATCTACCGCGACGTCATCTACGTTGAGGAGCTGATCGGCCCCGACACCGTGAACACGATGCCGTCATCGACGTTAGAGGCGTTCCGGGATCACGGACGACCACGACCGAGTCTCGAGGAGGACGTCGAAGGCGCGCGCGACACGATGCAGACGCTTGAGCGAGTCGGCATCTCGATGCAGGAGGTCACTGAGCGGCTCCTCAAGGATGGCGTGCAGTTGTTCGCCGAGGCGTTTGATAAGCTACTGCTGGCGGTGGAGGAGCGGTGTCGGTCGGCCGTCAGCGCGGCGGTGAGCCGCCAGACTTGTACGCTCCCTGACGACCTTGCGGCCGCGGTCAAGGCAGTGCTCGATGAGTGGCGCATGGGCGGCAAGGTCCGAAGATTGTGGGCGCGGGATGCCACCCTCTGGACGGGGACGGATGAGGGGGAGTGGCTGGGTTGGCTGGGCGTCGCCGAGGACCACCAGACGGTACCCCACTTGCAGGCCATCGCTGAAGAGGTGAGGTCTGCAGGGTTCTCGCATGCGCTGCTCCTGGGAATGGGAGGCTCCAGTCTCTGCCCCGAGGTGATGACCAGAACATTCGGCAAACAGGACGGCTACCCTGAACTTCACGTGCTGGACTCGACCGACCCGGCTCAAATCAAGGTGTTCGAGCAAAACGTAGAGCTCGCCGACACCATCTTCATTGTGTCGAGCAAGTCAGGCACCACCCTGGAGCCGAACATCTTCACCCAGTATTTCTTTGATCGCGTGGCGCAGGTCGTCGGCGCCGACAAGGCGGGGAGCCGGTTCATTGCCATTACCGACCCCGGCTCGACGTTGCAGCAGCTCGCTGAGTCCCGGCGCTTCCGTCACATCTTCTATGGTCTTTCAAGCATCGGTGGCCGCTACTCAGCCCTCTCAGATTTCGGCCTGGCGCCGGCGGCGATCATGGGCGTGGATGCATTGAAGCTGCTGGACCGCGCCGAGACGATGGCGCATGCGTGCGTCTCGTGCGTCCCGGTCGAGGAGAATCCCGGCGTCGTGCTCGGTACCATCCTGGGTGTGCTCACCGCACACGGACGTGACAAAGTGACGATCATCGCGTCGCCCGGTATCCGGCACTTCGGCGCATGGCTGGAACAACTCCTCGCCGAATCCACGGGGAAGGAGGGAAAAGGGCTGATCCCCGTCGATCGCGAGTCGGTGGGTCCTCCAGAGGTCTACGGCGCCGATCGCATGTTTGTCTACCTCAGAATGGCATCCGGCCCTGATCCTTCGCAGGATGCGGCGCTGGATGCCCTCGAACGGGCAGGCCAGCCTGTGATCCGGATTGCCGTGGCCGATCCCTACGACCTGGGCCAGGAGTTCTTCCGGTGGGAGATCGCCACCGCCGTGGCCGGGTCGATCCTCGGTATCAATCCCTTCAATCAACCTGACGTGGAAGCGAGCAAGGCGGCAACACGAAACCTGACGGCGGAATATATGAAGACAGGTTCGCTACCGCCGGAGACCCCAATCCTTGAGGATCGGGGCATCGCGCTGTTCAGCGACGAGCGCAACGCCGCAGCGCTGCAGAACGCTGCAGGAGCGGATCGGTCACTCGCCGGGTACCTCAGGGCGCACCTGAACCGACTGCAGCCCGGCGACTACTTTGCCCTCCTGGCCTATATCGAGATGAACGACGCCCATGAAGGCGCGCTTCAACTGCTGCGTCATGCAGTTCGCGACAACAAGCGTGTGGCGACATGCGTGGGATTTGGCCCGCGCTTCCTGCACTCGACCGGTCAGGTTTACAAAGGCGGACCGAACACGGGCGTCTTTCTACAGATCACCTGCGACGATCCGTTCGACCTGCCTGTCCACGGACAGGGGTTTAGCTTCGGCGTGGTGAAAGCAGCCCAGGCGAGCGGTGACTTCCAGGTCTTGGCGGAGCGCAGTCGCCGGGCGTTACGGGTTCATCTGGGTTCAGACGTTGAGGCCGGCCTAGCGACACTGCGCGCCGCATTACAACACGCATTACGCTGATCGCTTCTTTTCGTGAGAGGTACACACACGATGCAACTCGGGATGATCGGTCTGGGGAGGATGGGCGCCAATATGGTACGCCGCCTGCTGCGTGGCGGGCATCAGTGCGTCGTGTTCGACGTGAATGCCGATAGCATAAGACAGTTGGTAAACGAGGGCGCGACGGGCGCCACATCGTTGGATGATCTGGCGCGTCGGCTCGACAGGCCGCGGGCGGCGTGGGTAATGGTGCCGGCAGGGGAACCGACGGAGCAGGCGATCGCGGCGCTCTCGCAGCAAATGGACGCGGACGACATCATCATCGACGGCGGCAACTCCTATTACAAGGATGACGTGCGCCGCGCGAAGGCGCTGAAGCAACGAGGGATCCAGTACGTGGATGTCGGGACCAGCGGCGGGATCTGGGGGGTGGAACGAGGCTACTGCCTGATGATCGGCGGGGAGGCGCACGCGGTTGCGCGCCTGGAGCCGATCTTCACAACGCTCGCGCCGGGACCAGGCGACATCCCGCACACCCTCGGTCGCGAGACACACGGCGGTACGGCGGCGGATGGCTACCTGCACTGCGGGCCAGCCGGCGCCGGTCATTTCGTCAAGATGGTCCACAACGGCATCGAGTATGGCCTGATGCAAGCCTATGCGGAGGGGTTCGACATCCTGCGCAACGCCACTTCAAAAGATCTGCCTGAGGAGTACCGCTACGAGTTCAATACGGCCGACGTAGCAGAAGTATGGCGGCGCGGCAGCGTCGTGTCATCCTGGCTGCTGGACCTGACGGCGACGGCGCTCGCAAAAGATCCCACGCTGTCGAACTACACAGGCTTTGTCCAGGATTCCGGCGAGGGACGCTGGACGATTATGGCGGCCGTCGAAGAGGCCGTGCCGGCCGATGTGCTCTCGGCGTCGTTGTACGCGCGCTTCAGGTCCCGGCAGGCACACACCTTCGCCGAGAAGCTGCTGTCGGCGATGCGAGCGCAGTTCGGCGGCCATGTCGAACCTCCCGCCGGAGGATAACGGCATCCCATGACTCCCACGCAGATTCTGACGGAGGCGATCACGGAACCCCCTTGCTACCAGGTACCGGAGGGATGCGCGCTGGTCATCTTCGGCGCCTCCGGCGACCTGGCGAGGCGCAAGCTTCTGCCGGCCCTCTACGCGCTCATGCACGACGGCCTGCTCCCTGACCGGTTTGCGGTGATCGGGTTTGCAAGACGGGAGAAGGATCACGAGACGTTCCGCGACGAGATGCGCAAGGCGGTTGAGCAGTATGGTCGCCTGCGCCCACTCACACAGCAGGTGTGGGACCGCCT
>JAGWRQ010000046.1 GCA_028869615.1 Candidatus Methylomirabilota bacterium
ACTATCCTTAATCAAGGTGTCTTGGACCGGCATCCTGCTTGCGAGGCAACTGGCGATCATCGACCGGAATCGGTGGCTGTTGTCCCCGGAAAAAGGAGTTCATCCAGGCTGTCGAAGGCTATTTGAGGCGGAAGAAGGTCTGAACGCCTGGATTCTTCACCGAAGCTAGAGACCCTTCAGGCGGGCGGCGTGGAAGGCGCCGACGCACTCGCCACCTCACACCTTTGATCTCGCCAAGATATCGATATTCCGTGGTATAGTAAAACTATTGCGAAGGGGGTGCGCTCTGATGAAGCGAGGAGGGTATAGGTGCGAAGGCGAAACGCGGCAAAGGCGTGGAATCGGATCGCATCGACCGCTGTAAGGCGACCGAGCTACGCTCGAATAATCTGGCGAGCGATCGTCGTTGCGCTTCTATTGACCGCGACGTTCGGCGCGACCGCATGGGGAGCGCCACCGGCCCGCGAGGAGGATCTGCTCAACCTTCCGCAACTGGCGATCTTTCAGCCTGGCGAGCCAAGCCTCCTCTACGATGATGAAGAAAGGGTATTCGGCTCCATCGTTCCGGAATACCGGATCTTTGTCCCGCTTTCCCGGATTCCCTTGAAATTGCGACAGGCGGTCATTGCCGCCGAGGACGCCCGCTTTTATGAGCATGGGGCGGTTGACCTGCAAGGGATCGCCAGGGCAGCCGTGAGAAATCTCATGTCCGCGTCTGTGAAGGAAGGGGGCAGCACCATCACGCAGCAACTCGCCAAGACCCTGTTTTTGGGCCATGAGCGAACCATCGGACGGAAGGTCAAGGAGCTACGGCTTGCCGGCGAGCTCGAACAACGCTACACGAAAGATCAGATCCTGGAGATGTACCTGAATTCCATCTATTTCGGTCATGGGGCGTACGGGATCGAGGCGGCCTCGCGGACCTATTTCAGCAAGAGCGTCACGGAACTCACCCTGCCGGAAGCTGCGCTGCTCGCCGGGCTTCCCCGCGCGCCAGGCAGGTACTCGCCGCTGATCGATGCTAAGCGCGCCAAGGCGCGTCGGCAGTACGTATTGAACCGGATGGTGGCGACAGGCGCGCTCAAACAGGCCCAGGCTCGTCGCGCGAACCTCGCGCCCGTGTCGGTCAATCCGATGTTCCGATCGAAGGGCATGGCGCCATGGTTCGTGGATTATATTCGACAGCAGCTTGAGTCGCGCTTGGGTCAGACCCTGGTCCGGCAGGGGGGGCTGAAAATTTATACGACATTGAATGCCGGCATGCAGCAGGCGGCAGTCAAGGCGATCAGTCAAGGCGTTGGGGCTATCGCGCAACGGCACAAGGGGCAAGCGGGCGGTGGGACGGCGCCGCCGGAGGGGGCGTTAGTTGCCCTTGATGCCAGGACCGGTGAGATCAAGGCGTTGGTGGGCGGCTCTGATTACGGCCGCAGTCAGTTTAACCGGGTTGTGCAGGCGCGACGCCAGCCCGGCTCGGCCTTTAAGCCGCTCGTCTATGCGGCGGCGTTTGAACGGGGACTGACGCCGGCGACCGTGATTGATGATGCCCCGATCAGTTTTGAGATCGGCGCAGGAAGGGGAGCCGAGACTTGGGCTCCGGAGAATCTGGACCGTAAGTATCGCGGTTCGGTGACGCTCCGTCGAGCGCTCGAGGAGTCGATTAACGTCCCGACCGTCCGCCTGATCGCCGCGATCGGGGTCGATCCGGTCATCGACCTCGCCCATCGGCTTGGGATCACCTCTGAGCTTCGACGAGAGTATGCCCTCGCCCTTGGGGTCTCGGAGGTGAGCCTGTTGGAGATGACGTCGGCCTATCAAGCATTCGCTAATCGGGGAAGCTTGTCGCCGCCCTTCGCCATTCGGCGTGTGGTAGGCCCTGGCGAGGTCGTGCTTGAAGAGCAGCTTCCGCAGCCGCAACAGGTCTTGCGCGAGGAGGTCGCGTTTGTCCTGACTTCAGTCCTTGAGGGCGTGGTCGAACGCGGGACGGGCAAGGCCGCTCGCCGCATCGGTCGACCGGTCGCCGCGAAGACCGGGACTACTCAGGCCGCAGAAGATCTCTGGTTCCTCGGATATACGCCGAGTGTCGTAGCAGGGATCTGGCTGGGTTACGATCAACGTCGCCCGATCGGCTCTCACGAGACGGCCGGAAAGGTAGCCGCGCCCATCTGGGTCGATTTCATGAAGCGCAGCCTGGGCGACAGCCCTGCCGAACCCTTCCTCCAGCCTGAAGGGGTCGTGCAGGTGCTGGTCAATCGAAAGACGGGACAGCCGACGTCATCGACCGATCCCGATGCGTTCGAGGAGTATCTTATTCGAGGGCAGGAAGCTCTGCTGCCTTCAACACTGGCGCTGCCGACGACCAACGCCTCTCCACCCGAGACGGGTGATAGTGCGGTCCTTCCGCCTCCCCACAGCCGGTGACGCGCTTCCGGAACCCTCGCGCTATCGCGCCGTCTCGTTGATTTTGGTTGCGCGGCGATTCCGTGTTTCGCTATAGTAAGCGGGATTGTCTAACCACTTTACTTCATGGCCCCATCGTCTAGTGGCCTAGGACGCGGCCCTCTCAAGGCCGAAACACGGGTTCGAAACCCGTTGGGGCCACCAATGAAATTCAGCTGGTTACGAAGCCTGCTGGTTTCAGGGAAAGCCCCCTGTGACCAGATCGTGACTGTACCGTTGCAGCAACCAACCTGATCATTGTAATCAAGGTGGTGTTTATTTGGAGGTGGCGAGAGTTATGAGCGAAGAGAAAAAATGGAGCGTGGAGCGAAATTTTCGGCGACTCGTTGTGATCCTGTCTGTTGCGAGCTTCGTAATCGGGATGATCCCCGCGTTCCTGATCGGTCACTGGCTGTTCTTTCTGGGGTGTGTCGGCGCCTTCGTAATATGGCTGTGGGTCGCGTATTTCATGGCGCGACGGTTGGAATGGATTCACAAGAAATGGCTCTGGAAGCCCTAGTTGCGCCACTGCATAGAATCCGCGCTAACCATAGGAACATTTAATGAAGATCGGCCGGAGGACTTTGCAGACGTTGCTGTAGCCGAAGCAGGGCAAAAACGTTTGGATGGACCTTTAATCCCTTTTGCGTCAGCGCGCGAAGACGGTCGGACAGGGTCGCTGGATCGAAATGGCCAGGAACGATCTCGCGATTAAAAAGCCCTCGCATTTCATCCGTGATTCTTCTGAGCCGTAACCAACCACGCAGGTAATACACCGTGAGGCCTGTTATCATAACAACCAAAATCCACACCCCAATAGACTGCTGCGTTGAGCCGTGCGAGAAGAGTGCATACAGGGTACTCACCACCCAAATTGCGATGAACCCAGTGTAAACGATCCAAGGCCCAGTTCGCGGGAACCTGCTAACCCAGAATCCGCCAGGCTGCAAGCCGGTCCGAGCGAACCGCTGAAGAGGAGCGTATTCAGAGTTCAGCAAGTGATAGAGAAGCTGTCTGTTGTAGTCGAGGCTGTGAAGCTCTGGGGATTCCAGATACGCCTGAACCAGGTTTTCAATCTTTCGGCTTTCGTGGAGATACATAAACTGACAGCCGCGTAGCTCTTCGAGCTCTTTGATGAATGCGTCACAATTCATAGCGACTCCGTGATGCTTGTGGCTCGCGTTATCCCATAGAAAGACACACACCCATAACAGACATAACAGATCCGGCCTGCCCGTGGCGTGTGGTGCGTTCCTTCTAACACAGGCCCTCTGAGGCGTCAAGTGCTAGGTGTTTGTCTGTCTCGGCAGTGAAGATATCGCTTGCTGACTACTGAATAACACAATAGAATTCGCGAAGGGAGGCGACCATGAGCGACGACGTGAACGCCACAGACAAACACGGTAGAACAGTTTTGATGACAGCAGCTCAGGAAGGCCGTCCTGAGGCCGTGCAAGCGCTGATCGAGCAGGGCGCGTATGTGAACGCCAGAGATGAATATGGCTGGACAGCCTTGATGCGAGCGTCTCTGAGGGGCCGTCTCGAAGTCGTACAGGTGCTGCTCGCGGCGGGCGCGTATGTGCACGCCAAATCTGACGAGGGCTGGACAGCCTTGATGCGAGCGTCCCTGGCAGGCCATCTCGAGGTCGTACAGGTGCTGCTCGCGGCGGGTGCGGATGTGAACGCCAGACAGAACAATGGCGCAACGGCCTTGCTATGGGCGTCCCAGGAAGGCCATCGCGAAGTCGTGAAGGTGCTGCTCGCGGCGGGCGCGGATGTGCACGCCAAAACCAACAAGGGCGTAACGGCCTTGATAATAGCATCTGCTAGGGACGAATCCGAGGTCGTGCAACTCCTCAAGGACGCCGGGGCCAAGGAATAGCCCTCAAGCAAGATTACTAACGGGAGGAATCTGTCACAGCCCCTTGGGGTACGGTGAGCCCCAAAGGGCTGTCCTGTTTCCAGGGGACCCTCCCGGAGCTTCTGGAATAACAGATTGTGAACACGACCAGTGTGTGTCCCATCTTGGCAGTTCAGATATCTCTTGCTAACTACTGAACAACACAATAGAATCCGCCCTAACTACAAAAATAGTTAATGGAGATGGGTTGAGCAGTTTGCTCAGTAGTTCGGCAAGGTAGGCGAAGGCAATGCGATGAACATTATCACCCTGCTGAATCAAATCAAAGAGGGAGAGATCGTTCTTCCGGCCATTCAGCGCAATTTCGTGTGGACGACCTCTCGGGTTACAACACTTCTCGACTCCACCATCCACCAGCGCATGGAGTGGTCCACTTAGCCATCCAGGAGGTACATCATGAACGTTTCAAAACACACTTCCCGATCAGCATTGGCTTTGACTCTGCTCCTGCTTGTGGCCGGGCTCACGGCCTATGCGGCGCCTGTCGCCGGCCAAGCCCGCGTGTTCTTTACTTTGCCGAGCGATGGTGCTACCGTCACCAGCCCAGTGAAGGTCACGATGGGCGCAGAGAACTTTATCGTCGAACCCGCCGGTCAGGTCAAGGCCGAGGCGGGTCATCTCCACATCATGGTGGACACCAACTGCGTAGCCGCTGGCAAAGTGGTGCCGGCGGATGCCACCCACCTGCACTACGGCAAGGGACAACTGGAAGCTGAATTGGTTTTGTCACCCGGCACGCACACCCTGTGTTTGCAGGCCGCTGATGGGGCACATATTGCACTGGCGGGCGCCGGCATGACGCAGAAAATCACCCTCACCGTGAAGTGACGAGGCAGTCGAAGATAAGATGGAACCGGAGGTAGTTATGGGCGTCCAGACCCTTGAATTGCGGATGGAGGGCAGCCTCGCTATCATCCTGTTGAACCGCCCAAAGGCGCTGAACGCGATCAATCTGATGATGGTCGGGGAGTTGGAACAGGCGGTGGGCCAAGTCCGAGACGACCCGGGCGTCCGGGTGGTGGTGATCACGGGCGCAGGGGACAAGGCGTTCGCGGCAGGGGCCGACATCACGGAGTTCAAGACGATGAGTCAGATCGACGCGTGGATGTTCGTCCAGCGCCTCCAGCGGCTCTTTCTGGAGATCGAGCGGTTGCCAAAGCCGGTTATCGCGGCCGTGAACGGGTATGCGCTGGGTGGTGGGTGCGAGTTGATGATGGCCTGTGACATTATCTATGCGTCGGATGCGGTCAGGATCGGCCAGCCTGAGATCAACCTCGGGATCATCCCAGGCGCCGGGGGAACGCAACGGCTGGCGCGGCTGATCGGCAAACAGCGCGCGAAGGAGCTTGTGCTGACCGGCGAGACGATTGGAGCTCAGGAGGCCTGGGGTCTCGGTCTGCTGAATAAGGTCGTACCGGCCGATCACCTGATGGTCGAGGTGAGGAAGCTGGCCGACAAGCTGGCCATCAAAGGTCCATTGGCGGTCAGGGCGGCCAAGGAGGCAATTGAGGACGGGTATGACATGGCGCTGGAGCGCGCGCTCGCCCATGAGGCTCAATTGTTTGCGCTCTGTTTTGCTACTGAGGACAGGGCCGAGGGCGTCAACGCCTTCCTGGAGAAACGTCCCCCAAATTTTAAGGGGAAGTAGCCGAATGAAGTTCGAATTGACCGAGGAGCAACACCTCTTCCGGGAGATGGTACGCGACTTCGCGGCCAGGGAGGTAGCGTCGCTGGCTAAGCGGGTGGACGAGGAAGGGATCTTCCCGCAGGAGACGGTCAAGAAGATGGGGGAGCTCGGGCTGATGGGCGTGGCGATCCCTACGGAATACGGCGGAGCCGGGTCGGACAATGTGTGCTACGCTATCGGTATGGAGGAGATCGCTCGGGCCTGTGCCTCGACCAGCGTCATCATGTCGGTCAATAACTCGCTGGTTGCCGATGCCCTGTATAAGTTTGGCACAGAGGCTCAAAAGCAGCGTTACCTGATCCCGCTTGCCGGCGGCAAGCTGCTCGGCTGCTTTGCGCTGAGCGAGCCTGGCGCCGGGTCGGACGCGTCGGCCCAGCAGACTACGGTCGCCAGGGAGGGTGACGTGTTCGTGCTGAACGGGACGAAGAACTTCATCACGAATGCTTTGGAGGCTGATCTGGCGCTGGTCTTTGCCACGGTCGATCGCCATCTTCGGGCTAAAGGGGTCTGTGCCTTCCTGGTGGAGAAGAGTACGCCGGGCTTTACCATCACGAAGGTAGAGAAAAAGTTGGGGCTCAAGGGCACCAGTTGCTGTCAGGTCGTCTTCGACAACTGCCGTGTACCTGCGGATAACCTGTTGGGCGAGCTTGGACAGGGGTTCAAGATCGCCATGGTCACCCTTGATGCCGGCCGGATCGGCATCGCGGCGCAGGCGGTGGGGATTGCCCAGGCTGCGCTGGACATCTCGATCAGGTACGCCAAGGAACGGGTCGCCTTCGATAAGTCGATTGCGTCGTTTCAGGCTATTCAATGGATGATCGCCGATATGGCGGCGCAGATCGAGGCGGCGAGGCTGCTCACCTATCGGGCGGCCTGGCTGAAGGATAAGGGGCTTCGACATACCAAGGAATCGGCGATGGCGAAGCTGTTTGCGTCGGAGACCGCCAGCCGGGCCGCTACGAAGGCGCTCCAGATTCACGGCGGCTACGGGTATCTCTACGATTTCCCGGCTCAGCGGCTGTTCCGCGACGCCCGTATTACCGAGATCTACGAGGGGACGTCCGAGATTCAGCGGTTGGTGATCGCGCACCAGTTGCTGAATTAGAATAGATACACTACAGGCTGTGTCATTGCCCAGAAAGTCCTCCGCGTCATTGCGAGGCGAAGCCGAAGCAATCTCACAGTCCTCCAGGATAACGACGGTGAGATTGCCACGCTCCCGTTAGTCGCTCGCAACGACAGGAAGGAGTTATGCCACTGAATATTGTTGTGTGTATCAAGCAGATTATCGATCCCGAGATTCCGATGAGCCAGTTCATGATCGATCCCCGGACCAAGCGGCAGGTCCAGGGGAACAACCCGCTGGTCATCAGCCCTTACGATGCCAACGCCCTCGAGGTGGCCATCCAGCTTAAGGAGAAGCAGGGCGCCAACGTAACGGCTATCAGTATCGGCGGCGCAACCGCAATGACCGCGCTAAAGAGCGCGCTGTCGATGGGCGCCCACGAGGCGATCCTGGTCAATGAGCCCGCTCTCGCGGGCTCTGATCCGAGCGGGATCGCCCATGTGCTGGCGAAAACGATCCGGAAGGCAGGCGCATATGACCTGATCCTGACCGGCTGCGAGTCGGGGGACTGGGCCGATCGGGCCGTCCCGGCCCTTCTGGCCGAGGAGCTCGAGATCGGATACGTCGGATATGTGACCCGGATCGAGGTGAAGGACGGACAGGTGGTCGTCCGTCGAGTGGTGGAGGATGGGTATGAGCTGATCGAAGCGAATACCCCCCTTCTTGCTGCCGTCAGCTCTGACGAGACGAACACTCCCCGTTACGCCAAACTGAGGGATATCATGACGGCCGCCAAGAAGACGATCCCCGTCTGGAAGACGGCGGATCTCGGGCTCGACCCGGAGAGAATCGGTGCGGGTGCAGCCAAGGTCGCCATCACCGATGTCTATATCCCGGTTAAGGAGTCCAAGTGTGAGATGATCGAGGGGAATACGCCGGAGGAAAAGGCCGCGAACCTGGCGGCCAGGCTGCGCCAGCTCAAGCTGATTTGACGAGGGGAGATAGATGCCCGGCATATTGGTATTGGCTACGACGAAAGATGGCAGGCTCACGCGAGATACGCTGGAACTGTTCGCAGGCGCGAGGAGGCTGAAGGAGAAGCTGGCTCAGCCTGTGGCGGCCGCGATCCTGGGCACAGGGGTCGGTCCATACGTCCCGTTGCTGTTCGCGCATGGCGCCGATCAGGTCTATCGGGCCGAGCACCCCTTGCTCGAAGGGTATCAAGGCGATGCGTATGCCATCGCCCTGCATCAGATCTGCGAGCGTGCGCAGCCGACCGTGGTGCTGCTGCCTGGTGATGTGATAGGGCGCGAGCTTGGCCCGCGCTTGGCCTATCGGCTTCAGGCCGCCTTTATTGGGGAGTTCATCGACTTCGACCTGGATCAGGCATCTGGTCGGTTGCAGTTTACGCGCCAGGCCTACGGGGGGAAGGCGATGGCGGTCGTTCAGCCTCGCGCAGATTCGGTCGTAGCAACGGCCAAGCTCAGGACGCTGGAGCCGGCCGCGCAAGAGGAGGGCCGGACGGGGGAGGAGATCCGGGTCGATGTCGCCATAGAAGCCTCGCAGCTCAGGACGCACCTCATTAAGAGGGTCCAGGAGGAGGCGACCGGCATCAATCTGGGGGATGCTAAGATCGTGGTGAGCGGTGGGCGAGGGGTGCACGGACCGGAAGGGTTCAAGATCCTAGAGGAGTTGGCGCAGGTCCTGAGGGGCGCCGTCGGCGCGTCGCGAGCCGCGACCGATGCCGGATGGGTCCCGTCATCCTGGCAGATAGGCCAGACCGGCAGGAACGTCAGTCCGGAGCTCTACCTTGCGTTCGGGATCTCCGGCGCGACCCAGCATGTCGCCGGGATCTCCGGCGCGAAGTGTATCGTGGCGGTGAACACTGATTCTGCAGCGCCGATCTTCAAGGTGGCGCAACTCGGCATTGTCGAGGACTGGAAAGCCGTAGCGACCACGCTGATCCGACACTGCAGGGAATTAACGAAAAGCTAAAACAGTAGTGCTGCCATGACCCCCATGCGCGAGATCTACTGGAACATCCCGGGGCACCTGTTCCTGTACCTGCTGTTCTTTCCCTTCCTGGTCGTCTGGCTCTACGGCATCTACCGGCATACCCGCATGATACTCGCGGGAGAGCCGGCTGCAGTCTTGGGCAGCGCGTGGGATCGATTCAAAGGCGTCGTCACGTATGCCATGTGGCAGCGGCGGATCGCCAAGGATCCCCTCTCGGGGCTGCTCCACCGTTCGATCTCCTGGGGGTTTACCATCCTCTTTATCGCGACCTGCCTCGTGGCCCTCCAGGACTATCTCGGCATCCCGACCCTGCGCGGAAGGTTTTACCTCTATTTCATGTCGTTGACCGTCGATCTGTTCGGGCTGGCCGCCATTGCCGGTGTGCTGACTGCGCTCGTCCGGCGCTATGGCCTGCGGCCCGATCGGCTCCTGCTGCCTCGTAAGGCCAAGAGTTACGACGTGTTGCTGACTCTGCTTCTCATCATCCTGGTAATCGGGTTTCTGATTGAGGGGCTGCGGATTGCGGCCACGGCCGATCCATGGGGTCGCTGGTCTCCCGGCGGCTGGCTGGCGTCCACCCTGTTTCGTGGGACTGAGCACGCCCAGCAGGTTTTCCTCCATCGGGTCCTCTGGTGGTCCCATGCCACCCTCGCCTTCACCTTCATCGCCCTTCTGCCCTATGGCGTGGGTATGCACCTCACGGCTGCTGCCGCCAATGTCCTCCTGAAGAACCGGGAAGGCTCGGGGGTGCTGCGGCCGATCGACTTGGACCGAGCCGAGCGATTTGGCGCGGGAGCGATCAACCGGTTTACCTGGAAGGATCTGCTCGACCTCGAGGCGTGTACCGAGTGCGGCCGCTGCCAGCAGGCCTGTCCGGCCTGGATCACCGGCAAGCCGCTGACGCCGAAAGGGGTGATTATCGACCTGCGAGATCACATGCGCCTGGTTGCCGAAGGAGAGGATTCCAGAAAGATGGTCGGCGAGGTAATTTCCCATGACGTCCTGTGGGCGTGCACCACCTGTGGCGCCTGCCATCAGGAGTGTCCGATCTTCATCGAACCGATCCCAAAGATCGTCGAGATGCGTCGCCACTTGGTGATGGAAGAGGCCGCATTTCCGGAGACGATGCAGGCGGCCTTGCGGAGCCTGGAAGAGCGCGGCCATCCGTTCCGCGGCACGTCGGCCACCAGGACCGATTGGGCAAGGGGGCTTGACGTGAAGACCGCAGCCGAAAAAGGTCGACCGGAGATACTCTACTGGGTCGGCTGCGCCGCGGCCTTTGATGAGCGGAATCAGCAGGTGGCGGCGGCCTTTGCCAAGCTCCTGCAACGCGGCGGGGTCGATTTCGCGATCCTGGGCGAAGAGGAGCGATGCACGGGCGATCCGGCCCGCCGGATCGGAAACGAGTACCTTTTCCAGACGCTGGCCAGGGAGAACATCGCCACCCTGAACGGGTACGGCATCAAGAAGATCGTCACCACCTGCCCGCACTGCTTCAATACGATCAAGAATGAATACCCCAAGCTGGGCGGCAGCTACGAGGTCGTCCATCACACGCAGATGCTGGCCGATCTGGTGCAGGAGGGGCGCCTGCGGCCGGAGAAGCGGATGGATGGCGTGGCGTCGTTTCATGACCCCTGTTATCTCGGGCGACACAACGGTGTCTACGACCCGCCCAGGCAGCTTCTTGGTGCCATCCCCGGTCTTGCGGTCAAGGAGATGGACCGATGTCGGGAGCGCGGCTTCTGCTGCGGTGCGGGGGGCGGGTTGATGTGGCTTGAGGAGAAAGTCGGCAAGCGCGTGAGCTGGGAGCGGACCGAAGAGGCCCTGGCGCTTGAGCCGCATGTGCTGGCGAGCGCCTGTCCCTTTTGCCTGATCATGTTCGAGGATGCGCTGAAGGTGAAGGATGCGATAGGGCGGACCAGACCGCTTGACGTAGCCGAGCTGATGGCGCAAAGTGTAGAATAAGTATAGTAGTCAGCGTTCAGCCTGTGATCGGTGGCGTTGTTGAACGCTGATCGCTGAAAGCTGTCTAACCGGCGACTTAATGTTAAGATTGGCCGGTTAGTGATGGTGGTCTCGGGGGGCGGATCTGAGAGAGCTATGGTGCGGACGAGCAACATCACAGTTCGTGTGGAAGGGCGTGAAGACGCAACCGATGCCCTTTTAGAGGCCGTGGAAGAGATGCGGCGCGATGTGTCCAAGCATTTGGAACGGGCTCGCCGTGCCCTTATGGGGCAGTTTCTCACCCCAATGCCCGTGGCCCTGTTTATGGCAGACATGTTTGAGATGCGGAAACCGGTTCTCCGCGTGTTGGATCCTGGCGCCGGTATTGGATCTCTCTCGGCGGCGTTTGTAGCCGCAATGTGTCACAGAAAGGTCCCTCCGCAGGCTATTACCCTTACGGCTTATGAGATTGATCCCGATCTCATTGGTCATCTGCGGGCGACACTCGACCTCTGTCGCTCAGCGAGCGTCAAGGCAGGCATCGGATTCGAAGCGTGCGTCATTGATGAGGATTTCCTTGAGGTTGCGGCGAGGTTCTCAGCTGGCCATCTCTTTGCGGCAAGTATCGGCGAACCATTCGACTGTGCCATTTTGAATCCGCCTTATCGGAAGATCCGCAGTGAATCCCGTGAACGCAAGCTGCTTCGAGAAATCGGGGTTGAAACGAGCAATCTTTATACGGGTTTTTTAGCCGCTACAGTCCGGGTCCTGACTTCTGGCGGTGAGATGGTTGCAATTACGCCGAGGAGCTTCTGCAACGGGCCGTATTTTGAGCCATTCCGCCGCTTTTTCCTGCGCACTATGCGGTTTCGCCGTATCCATCTGTTCGACGCGCGGGATCGCGCTTTTGCCGAAGACAAGGTGTTGCAGGAAAACGTTGTATTTCTGTCCGAGAAGACGACCGAAACGGAGCCCAACGTCATTGTTTCCTCAAGCCTTGGCCCTGACGATCCTAACGTGCGCTCTCGGATTGTCCCGTATGATGACTTTGTGCGGCTTGGTGATCGCCATGCATTTATCCATATCGCTCCGGATCATTACGCAGATCCGGTCCGTCAAAAAATAGGGAAGCTTAAGGCGACTGTGGAGGACCTAGGCTTGGCCGTTTCGACCGGCCGAGTAGTCGACTTTCGGGCGAAGGACCTTCTACGAGCAAAGCCAGGGTCTAGCACTGTCCCGCTCATTTATCCCTGCCACCTTAGGCACGGCTATGTAGAGTGGCCGAACGGCCGAACGCGGAAACCGAATGCGTTAGCCCTCGGCCCGCGATCTGCCGACCTATTGATTCCAGCCGGGCATTACGTCGTCGTGAAGAGGTTCTCAACTAAGGAAGAGCCGCGTAGGGTTGTGGCGGCCATCTATGATCCTGCGCGTGTGGCGACCGACCGCGTGGCATTCGAAAATCATCTTAACTACTACCACCTTCGCGGCGGCGGTCTTCCAGCCGCTGTAGCGAAAGGGCTCGCGGCATACCTCAACTCGACTCTCGTGGACTCGTATTTTCGTCAGTTCAGTGGACACACACAGGTTAACGCCACAGATCTCCGATCTCTGCGCTATCCGACGCGGGAGCGGCTTGTGGCGCTCGGTCGCAAAATTGGTGAGAGGTTCCCAGATCAAGAGAGTCTTGACCGACTTATCGACGAGGTTGTCTTCCATGGCTGAACGGGCGCGTAAGAAACAGACCGTTGGAGCGAAGATGGTCTCTGAGGCTCTTGGCATTCTCAAGGCGCTGAATGTGCCAAGAGAACAGCAGAACGAGCGGTCTGCCCTCACGCTTCTAGCCCTCCTTGGGCTGACGCCTCGTAGACGGTGGGCTGACGCCGAATCGCCCATGCTCGGCATAACCGAGATGATGAATCACTTTCAGAAGCATTTCGGTAAGAAATATGCGCCGAATACGCGAGAAACGGTCCGTCGGTTCACTGTT
>JAGWRQ010000249.1 GCA_028869615.1 Candidatus Methylomirabilota bacterium
TCTTTATCAAATGTTACGTACGTCTATAGGTAAAGTCCACAACTTTTTGGCCTCGTTGCTAAATTTGCCGCATCTATGCCTGAAAGATGGCTCGCGCTTCATCGTTGCTCGCGTTTTGCGCTGGTGTGGAGCAAGACTTGCTCAAGCGCATTCACGAGGGACGGCCATGCGTAGTATTCGAGCGCATGACGGCGGCAGGCATCTCGCAGATGTTGGTATCCGGGCGGATCGGAACGTCTCAGTTGGTGATGCTTGAGAATGAGCTCAGCGATAGCATCCGGGTCGATGCCGGCAAAGAGTAAATCCGAACGCAGCGGCCGAAGAATCTCCGGGGTTCCGCCTACAGGCGTGCCCAGCACGGGGGTCCCGCAGGCGAGCGCTTCCACTGTGACCAACCCAAACCCTTCAAGTTCTCGCGTCGGCAGGATGAAAAAGTCGGCGGCTTGGTAGTAGAGCGGCAGTTGGTCATCAGGGACAAGGCCCGGAAAGCGAACGTGGCTATTGAGATCCAACGAGGCGGTCAGTGATGTCAGATCGCCACGGAGGGAACCTACCCCGCTGATGAGCAGGAGGGTCTCCGGCACGGACCGGCGCACAACCGCCATCGCGCGAATCAGACTGGTCAGGCCCATGCGGGCCTCGAGATTTCTCAGGGTGAAGAGCAGTGAAGCCTTCGCCGAGAGTCCAAGGGCGTCGCGGACTGCTGTGCGGTCCGCTGCCGGTTGGAACCGCTCCGTATCCACGCCGCCGGGAATCTTGACAATACGATCCGCAGGGATGCGATACAGCTTCCAGAGCAACCCGGCTGAAAAATCGCTGAGCACATGGATCCGGGTCGCGCGTTTCAAGCACGCCCTTTCAATGACCCACAGCAGAGCCATGCCCAGGTTTCCAGTCCATCCCCCTCGGTGGAAACCTGTCATCCCCCGCCTTGACCGATACTCCAGGGGGGCCGCAGAGTGAAATGTATACAGGCTCGGAATCCGCCGACCCAGAGACGAACGCAGCACGCCGTAGCCTGACAACGGCTGATGCAGATGCAGGACATCCGCATCCGCCCCGGCCAGTTCCTGAGCGGCCGCTCGTCGCGCACCGAGGATCGAACTCAGGACGAACCGCAGGAGAGACCGCTGATCCGAGGGGAAATGCCGAATCCGGACGCCCTGCCGTTCAACTGTTCCCATTGCCTCATTGGCGGGCGACCGGCTGAGGATGCGCACCTCGTGCCCGAGCTTGACAAGGCGGGATGCCTGCTCCCACAGTACCCGTTCCGCACCTCCCTTGATAACCACTGGAGAGACGTCCGAGATGACGACGATACGAAGTCTGGAGGTCATCGACGCCTCATCGCAGAGTCCAAAGCCCTCCGTTATCCAGGTACTGGCGCACCCACAACTCGGCGATCATGAGGGTCCAGAGGCGATCGCTGTGGCTCCTGGTCCCGGACAGGTGTTCCCGCTTCAGGGCTTCGACGACAGTGGGGACAAATAGGCCTCGGGTTTCGATGCGCTCTGGAGACAGAAGGTCTTCCAGCAGGCCGCGCAGATCGGTGCGGAGCCAGCGGCCCAAGGGGATCATGAAGCCCTGTTTTCGATGCGATAAAACCTGAGGCGGCAGCACGTCAGCAAAGGCCGCCTTCAGGAGGCCTTTCAGTCGGGAACCCGGGAGCTTCATTGCCGGCGGGATCTTCAGGCTTTCTTCGATAAGGCGATGATCACAGAATGGGGCACGGAGTTCAAGGGAGTGGGCCATGCTCATCCGGTCGGCCATCACCAGGAGATCATCCGGCAGATAGGTGCTGAGGTCGATACGAAAGGCGCCATCCATCGGATCACTATACCCGCGGGCGGCAAACACAGCCCGGTGGACCGCCTCCACGTCTGTTTTCCACTGCTGCCGAAGGGCAGGCGTTGCCATCCGTGTCAGATCGTGCTCGTTGAAGAAGCGCGTCCATCCTATGTACCGCTCCGGAAGAGGCTGGTCCGCTCCGGTCACAAATCGCCAGACCCAATCACCCCAGTTGCGGCTGGCCTCAGAGTCGGGGATAAATCGATGAAGAGTAGAGGGGAGGATTCTAAGCCAGTGGGGGAGTCGACCGTACTGCTCCGATAGCTTAACGCCCAGGTAGCGGGGATAGCCGGCGAAGGTCTCATCGCCGCCGATTCCGGACAGCGCTACCTTCACGTGGCGGGCTGTCGCCTGCGCCACGATGAAGGTGGGGAGAGCCGAGGAATCGGCAAACGGTTCGTCAAAGTGGCGAACAACGATAGGCAGCAGTTTTTCTACGTCAGGCTCCAGAATCTCTTCGTGATGGTCGGTCTCAAACCGTTGGGCCACCATACGAGCATAGGGCAGTTCGTCATAGGAGGATGCCGACCGGCCAAAGCCGATGGAGAAGGTGGCGATGCGCTGGCTGGTCACCTCCCGCATGCTGGCTACGATCGTGCTG
>JAGWRQ010000047.1 GCA_028869615.1 Candidatus Methylomirabilota bacterium
CTTCGGAAGACAAACGGATAGGGGCTGCGGTTCTCATGTCTCATAGGATAGCTTATAGCGTAGATATATGTCAAGTTATTTATGACTCACTACACTAGAACCGCTCCAGAGTGAAGCTCACCCCTCACATCCCTCCTGGAGCGGAGCATCAAGAGAGGGGCTTTATCGTCGCCCTGTTCCTGCTGATGCTGCACCTGAGCGATCATCAGCGTCGCCCCTAGCAGACTGCTCGCTCCACCTCCGAGAGGCCGCCAACTGTCATTTTGGGCAGAAGCACCAAGACTAAATTGTGGAGCGCCCTATACTCTACTATCCTGATTTATGCTAGTATCGGTTTTTGTAAACTACCTGACTTACGGACACCGACTGGACTCTACAGCCAAAGAGAAGGCGTGAGAGGGGTCGCTCGGCGCGAGGAGGAGCTTCATGGCGGACAGCTTGACCATCATCGACAACCGAACCGAGAAGAAGTACGAAATCCCTATCGAGCATGGGACGATCAAAGCCATGGATCTCCGGCAGATCAAGACCTCGGACGGCGATTTCGGATTGATGAGCTATGACCCGTCATTTGGTAACACCGCTTGCTGCAAAAGCCGGATTACGTTCATCGACGGTGAACGGGGGATCCTGCTGCATAGAGGCTATCCCATCGAGCAGTTAGCCGAGAAAAGCACCTACCTAGAGACCGCATATCTCCTTATCTACGGGGAACTCCCCAGCGGCGAACAGATGGATGAATTCGCCAACCAGGTCACGCGCCATACCATGGTCCATGAAAATATCAAAAAGTTGATGGATGGCTTTCACTATGACGCCCACCCGATGGGGATCCTCTTGGGGACGGTTGGCGCCCTCTCGACCTTTTATCCGGATGCCAAGAATATTACGGATCCGCAAGCCCGCCAAAGGCAGGTCATTCGCCTGATCGCCAAGATGCCGACGCTGGCGGCGTATGCCTACCGACATAGCCGCGGGCTGCCGTACACCTACCCGGACAATAACCTGAGCTTTACCGGCAACTTCCTCAATATGCTGTTCCGGATTACAGAGCCGACCTACTATCCTCATCCTGTGCTGGAACGAGCCTTGGATGTTCTGTTTATTCTGCACGCCGACCACGAGCAGAACTGCAGCGGCAATGCCATGCGGTCTGTCGGCAGCTCCCACGTGGACCCGTTCTCCGCTGTGGCCGCAGCCATAGCGGCCCTCTACGGCCCCCTGCACGGTGGGGCCAATGAGGCTGTGCTCCGGATGCTGAAGGAGATCGGGTCGGCGGACAAAGTGGCCGCGCATATTAAGAAGGTCAAGGCCGGCGAAGTGCGGTTGATGGGATTCGGGCATCGAGTCTACAAGAACTACGATCCCAGGGCCAAGGTCATCAAGCGGCTGGCTGAAGAGGTCTTTGAGGTTACTGGAAAAAATCCCTTGCTGGAGGTGGCGCTCGAGCTGGAGAGAATCGCGCTCCAGGATGAGTACTTCATCGCGCGAAAGCTCTACCCAAACATCGATTTTTACACCGGCTTGATCTACGAGGCGATGAAGTTCCCGATGGACATGTTCCCGGTACTCTTCGCCATCCCCAGGACGGCCGGGTGGGTTGCCCAGTGGGAGGAGATGCTCCTCGACCCGGAACAGAAGATCGCACGTCCCAGGCAGATCTATCTTGGTCCACTACGGCGCGACTATTACCCAATGGCCAAACGACCGAGTCAGGCGCCAGGCAGAGATTGAGGTGGCCGGGTCAATCCCTTTCGCTCATCCCAGCGAGGAAGAGTTTGCGAAGGTCTTGGATTTCTACCAAATTCGATGGGAGTATGAACCCAAGACATTTCCTCTCGCCTGGGATGAGGCGGGCAATGCGACCGAAGCCTTCTCGCCGGATTTCTATCTGGTTGACTTCGACCTCTTCATTGAACTGACCACGCTCAAGCAGAGCCTGGTGACGGAGAAGAATCGAAAGATCAGACGGTTTCGAGAGCTATACCCGGAGATGAAGCTGAAGGTGTTTTATGGGAGAGACTATCGGAACTTACTCGCCAAGTACGGCCTTGCAAAAAGAAGCAGCTCCAAGTGACCCTTTGGCCTCCATGCTTTCCCAGGCACACAACTCTTCCGTCTCTCCTGGGTGTTTATGATCTTTCCACCAGCCTAACGAGCCTGATGCGTTAACCTCGAACCCAGGACCGTCTGAGACACCCTGGTACTTGGTGGTGGCCTTCAGACCTCTTGGAGCTACTTAATATATAGGACGAGCCCCGATTATTGTCAAGGGGACAAATCAATTTCCTGCCATTTTTTGGAGTCTGAGGTGCACGACAACATGATCCAGGATCTTGCTGAAGTATTGATATCCGAAGAGGCGATTGCTCATCGCATCCGGGAACTGGGGGCTGAAATTTCGCGGGATTATCTCGGTAAAGAGCTTGTCCTTGCCGGAGTGCTAAGGGGGGCCTCGTTCTTCCTGGCCGATCTGGCGCGAGCCATATCTATTCCGCTCGTCATCGATTTTATTTCTATTTCGAGCTACGGCCCCGCAACCAAAGCCTCCGGCGTCGTCGGCATCAGAAAAGACCTCGATGAAAGTATTGGCGGCCGAGACCTCCTCGTCATAGAAGATATCGTGGACACCGGCCTCACCCTGAGTTATCTGCTGAAGATCTTCCGGGCTCGCCAGCCGTCCAGCCTGCAGATCTGCACGTTCTTGGACCGGAAGGTGCGTCGTATCATTGACCTGCCCATTGCTTATCGAGGATTTGAAATTCCCGAGAAGTTCATCGTCGGCTACGGCCTCGATTACAATCAGCGCTATCGCAACCTGCCCTGCATCGGTGTCCTGAAATCCGAGCTGATGACCGGATAAGGGATGAGCCGGATTCTCGACATGCTTTCGCAGATATGGTAAAAAAGTCTCGCTCCTTTTCCGTTCTCGTTATGCCGGGGTGGTGAAACTGGTAGACGCACGGGACTCAAAATCCCGCGGGCTTCGGTCCATGAGGGTTCGACTCCCTCCCCCGGCACCACAACCATCCGCTGCCGCGATTATCTCTTGCGATGTCCACAAACTTAACGACAATACAAAACTTCTTGCCTTAGGTGGGGCTCTCTGATATAAGGCGAAGGCATCTTGCACTAGTTCGATGTGGTAGACGCGCCGTGTGCTGCGCCCGTTCCGGGTAGGGCACGCCCTGCCCCTACAAAGGTCTTTGGTTCTTTAGCACCCTCGCGAGGTCTTTGTCGATGCCACGTTACCTCTTGCCTGTGTTGGCGGTGCTCCTCTTCCTCGCCTCCCCCTGGTTCATGCCAGCGGTCTTCGCACAAGATACGGGCTCCCGGGGCCTTCTCGATAAGCTCACTGATCTCAAATCGGCTGTTCGGATCGAGGCGAATGAGATCGAGCGCCACGAGCGCGACAAGCTCACCATTGCGAGAGGCGACGTCCGAATCCAGATGGAGAACCGCATCCTCAATGCGGATGAGGTCGAGATGGATCAGGTCCAGGAGGTGATCCGGGCGAGAGGGAGAGTTCAGCTCGTCGATGGGGCAAATCGACTGGATGGCGATCGATTGGAATACCACTACCGCACCAATACGGGTGTGATGTATCAGGCCAAAGGGGCGATCCCCCCTGCGACCGTCTTTCAAGGCGCTGAGATCCATAAAGAAGGGGAGAGTAGGTATCGGCTGATCGATGGCAGCTTCACGACCTGCCGCATCTGCCAACCTGAACCCGGCGGTGTCGATTGGGAGATTCACGCGAAAGAGGGGGTCCTCGAACAGGACGAGTATCTCGAAGCGAGATGGGCCTCGTTTTGGGTCCGTGGCCTACCCTCACCTCCCATCCCGTATCTTATTTATCCTATCGGGCCGCGGCGCACCGGCTTTCTTATCCCCCAGATTGGTACCAGCGGTCGGTCAGGGTTCACGTATAAACAGCCGTTCTTCTGGGCCATTGATGAGTCCCAGGATCTCACCCTGACCGGTGTCTACCGAGGCAGGCGGGGCGGTGAGGGCCAAGCGACCTATCGGTATATCATAGGACCGGAGGCGAAAGGTTTCCTGGATGCCCGAGTGATCCAGGATCGCCGGAGTGAGACGCAGAGCGAGGTACGGACTACCATCACTGCTCGTCACGATCAGCAATTCAGTCCGGAGCTGAGCCTGAAAGGCGACATCAACTACGTGAGCGACCGAACTATCCAGCGACAGTTCCCTGAGACACCGTCCGAAGCGAGGACCGCCAGCTTCGCCAACTCACGGGTCTTCCTCACGCAGATGTGGCAGCATTACGGCCTCCAGCTTCTGCTGGACGACACCCGCACCCTGAATCTCGATACCAGCGACAGTCGTCTCAGCCGCGTTCCTGAGGTGGGCTTCTTCGCCTCTCCACAGCGACTGTTCGGCCTGCCCCTCCTTTTGGAGGGGCAACTCTCCGGGGCTTATCTCCGGCGGAGAGAGACGCCGGACAGCGGTCGGGCTGATCTGTTTCCGAAACTGTTACTACCGTGGCGTCTGCTTCCCTGGGCAACTATGACGCCGTCGGTCGGCTTCCGGGAAACCGCCTACACGAAGCGCCTCAATGAAGGAGCGGGTGGTACGAGCCGGGAGCTGTTTGAAGCTCGCAACGAGCTTGCGGCCAGATTCTTCCGCAACTTTGAGATGCCAAGCGCGCGGGTTGATCGGCTGGTCCACGTGGTTGAGCCGCGCCTCAGTTACTGGTACATCAATCCTGTCGGTCAACAGAGGCTTCCGCAGTTCGATAACGTCGATTTCATCAGTACGCAAAACAGGATCACCTACACCCTTACGAACCGTCTGCTGGCCAAGCTCAAGGAGGCCGACGGTTCCACTCGTACCCATGAAGTCCTCTCCTTTTCACTCAGCCAAAGCGTCAACCTGAATCCCCAGACGCGAACCTTTTCCGACCTCTTTCTGAATGCGCTGACACCGGAACGGATCGACCAGGCGGTCCGTGAAGAGACCCGCACGCCGGCCAGCCGCACGGGCTTCTCGGCGGTGCGGGAGCGTCGCTTCTCCAACCTGGTGGCCGACCTCCGCGCTTCCCCCTTGCAACATCTAGGATTGTACGGGGTTGCCGCCATCAATACCGAACGGAATCGGGTCGATGGGGTCGAGGCCGGCATCCAACTTGCTTACCCCGACTACGGACGGATACAACTGGCCCACTCCTTCATCCGGGGTGGCGCGACGGCCGAGCAGCCCTCCGGTCCCTTTCGCGATCGGGAGACCTCTGGCATCGTTGGCCGACTGCTGCTCACGCCGATCAAAAATGTCGCCATCAACTACTACGGGCGGTACGATCCCCGCCTGGATACCAGCCTGGAGAACAATGCGGTCGTGACCTACGCCACCTGTTGCTGGATGGTGGGGCTTCATTTTCTCAACCGTCGTAACCGTGCGTTCGATCCCGGGTTGGGGGGCTCTGAGAACAGTGTCGAGTTCTTTTTCCAGCTGCTGACCGGCGGGGCTCCGCCACCTCCAGAGCGAGGAGCCCAGTACCTGCGGCGCTGAAGGCAGTTGACCGAGATGGGTGGCACGGGTAGAATGATCTGCAGAAGAAGGCGACCGCCCCACAATATTTGCGCCTTCGAGGAGGAGCCATGTACTACCCGGTATTTCGGCCACGGCGCCTGCGTCAGAATGAGACCCTTCGCCGATTGGTACGAGAAACTCACCTGCATCGCGAAGATCTGATTCAGCCGCTTTTTGTTGTCCACGGACGTGGCGTGCGTCAGGAGATCTCCTCGATGCCGGGCTGTTTCCATCTTTCGGTGGACGAGCTGGCCAAGGAGGCGAAAGAGGCAGCGGCGATGGGTATCCCCGGAGTCATCCTGTTCGGCCTGCCGGCTGCGAAAGATGCTATGGGCTCTGAGGCCTACGCTGAGGATGGGATCGTCCAACAGGCGGTGCGGGCGATCAAGGACACCGTATCGGACCTGCTGGTCATGACAGACGTCTGCTTATGCGAATACACCAGCCACGGTCACTGCGGTGTTGTGGAACGGGGTCAGGTCAAGAACGATCCGACACTGGAACTGCTGGCCAGAACGGCGCTCTCTCATGCCGAGTCCGGCGCCGATTTGGTCGCGCCCTCAGACATGATGGATGGCCGGGTGTCGGCCATCCGTGAGACGCTGGATGAGGAGGGCTTCGAGGATACGCCGATCATGGCCTATTCGGCCAAGTATGCCAGCGCCTTCTATGGTCCGTTCCGTGATGCGGCTGCCTCAGCGCCCCAATTCGGCGATCGCCGCACCTACCAGATGGATCCGGCGAACAGTGACGAGGCGCTGCGGGAGGTAGGGCTTGACCTGGAGGAGGGAGCGGACATCGTGATGGTGAAGCCTGCCCTTCCGTACCTGGATATCCTCTGGCGGGTGAAGCAGGAGTTTGGCGGGCCGCTCGCAGCCTATCATGTGAGCGGCGAATATGCCATGTTGAAGGCGGCCGGGCGGCTCGGGTGGATCGATGAAGAGCGGGTCCTCATGGAGACGTTGACGTCGATCAAGCGGGCCGGCGCCGACCTGATCCTGACCTATGCCGCCAAGGAGGCCGCACGCCTGCTGGAGAACAGACCGTGACCGGCCTCGCTGTGCGTCGCACGCCGACAGGTCCCCGCTCGAAGACGCTCTTTGAAGAGGCGACGCGCCTGCTTCCTGGAGGTGTGAACAGCCCCGTAAGAGCCTTCCGAGCTGTGGGCGGGGATCCGGTGGTAGTCGAGCGGGCCCAAGGCTGCCGCCTGTACGACGTCGACGGCCAGAGCTACATCGACTATGTCGGCTCCTGGGGGCCGATGATTGTCGGTCATGCCCATCCTGCCGTTGTGAAGGCGATCCAGGAGGCGGCGGCTCAAGGCGTCAGTTACGGCGCGCCGACGGCCTGGGAGACAACGCTGGCGCGAATGGTGGTCGAGGCAATCCCCTCGATCGAGCTGGTCCGGTTTGTGAACTCCGGGACTGAGGCAACCATGAGCGCGATCCGGTTGGCTCGCGGCGTCACGAGGCGCGACCGAATCGTCAAGTTTGAGGGATGCTATCATGGGCACGCCGACAGCCTGTTAGTGAAGGCCGGCTCCGGCGCTATGACCTTTGGTGTGCCGGACAGCCTCGGCATTCCGCCCGACCTAGCCCGCCTGACGATCACGCTGCCGTACAATGATAGCGATACTGTCCAGGCGGCCTTTCAGTCAGTCGGCAAAGAGATCGCCTGCGTGATCGTGGAGCCGGTCGCAGGCAACATGGGAGTTGTTCCGCCGAGGCCGGGGTTTCTCACGGCGTTGCGAGAGATCACTGCCGCCCACGGCTCGCTGCTGATCTTCGACGAGGTGATGACCGGATTCCGGCTGGGCAAAGGTGGCGCTCAGGCGCTCTATGGTATTCAGCCGGATCTGACCTGCCTCGGGAAGATCATCGGCGGCGGCCTGCCGGTTGGCGCGTACGGCGGTCCGCGCCAGGTCATGGAGCAGGTCGCGCCTCTGGGAGCCGTCTATCAGGCCGGCACTCTCTCCGGCAACCCCCTGGCGATGAGGGCCGGCATCGAGACCCTTCGCCTTCTCGACGAGCCAGGATTTTACGAACGGCTTGAGGCGAAGGGGGAGCAATTGGAAGCAGGGCTGCGAGAGCTGGCGGCAAAGGCGGGTATTGCGCTTCAGTGCCAACGGGTCGGTTCGATGTGTACCGCCTTCTTCGCCGAGCAGCCTGTTATCGACTATCAGACGGCTCGGGCCGCGGACACGGGTCGCTATGCCGCGTTCTTCTGGGCCATGCTTGAACGAGGGGTGTATCTCCCGCCCTCGCAGTTCGAGGCAGCTTTTCTGTCCGATGCGCACGCCGTCGCCGATATCGAGACGACCCTGCTGGTCGCACAGGATGCGCTGGCTACGCTTCGCTGTCGCTAATATCTAAGTTCATCACTCATTCGAACTCAAGGAGGGCTGTTGCGTTGCGTACCGATGTCCTGTTCCGATTCCGTTACCAGTGGTGTGTGGTGGTTCTGCTGTTACTCGTCATGGGGGCTGCTCCCGCGCTCGGCGCGGGGAACGAAGGTGCGGCAGCAAGCGCTCGGTCGACCTACGACGCGAAGTGCGCCTTATGCCACGGGGCAAGCGGCAAAGGCGACGGCTGGCAGGCAAAGATTTTTTGGATGAAGACTCCTAACTTGACCGATTCGGCCTATATGCAAACCCGGTCCGATGATGCTCTCTTCCAGATGATCAAGGCGGGTGGTAACAAGGGAATGCCCGCGTTTGGGCTGGAGCTGACCGAACCCCAGATCAAGGATCTGGTGACGTACATCAGAAGCTTTACCAAGACGCCTGGGTTGCCAAAGCCTGCGGGCGCAGCGCGTTAACATTCGCTTTTCTCCTTGACAGAATGTAAGTGTGTGTGCTAGTATGCGCCAAATTTCACGAAGTCGATTCTGACATCCCGGAAGGCCCTGCAGCGAACAGTCGGCGCACTCTTCTGAATGCCCTGCGCGGGGCAATTTTTTTTGTCGCCGGGATACATCATGGACCCGGCGATCCCCTTGACGAGACCAGGCCGTGTCTCGTCCACGTCGGACGCGCACTTCAAATGTAGGTGATGAGATGGCAGCAGATTATGCAGTTGTGGGCGTTTTTCTGATCGTCGGACTACTGTTTGTTGTGGTGAATGTCGACGTCATCTCTCGACTGCTACGCCCTACCAACCCTGAGCCGGAAAAGTTGACGACGTATGAGTGCGGCGAAGATCCTGTCGGCGCCTCCTGGATCCGTGTTCACGTCCGGTACTATCTGTATGCCTTAGTCTACGTGATCTTCGCGGTGGAAACGATCTATCTGCTGCCTTGGGCAGTCGTCTTCCGGAAGCTGGGGATGTTTGCCTTTGTGGAGATGATGCTCTTTATCGCCATTCTGCTGGTGGGTTTCGCCTACGCCTGGCGCAAGGGTGCCCTGGAGTGGGTCTGATGACACCGGACGAGGTCATTGAAGCCGTCAAGTCACAGTTTGGCGACGCCGTTAAGGCTGCGGAGGTCAAGGGTGTCGAGGCCCGGATGGATATCCATCGGGAGAAGAGCTACGAGATCCTCACCGCGCTCAATGGGATGGGTTTCGACTATCTGAACTGCCTGAGTGCTGTGGATAGGATTGCGAGCGCCGAACTCGAGGTAGTATACAACCTCTCCTCGCTGTCGCTGTCAACGAAAGTTCTTATGAGGGTACGGGTTCCGCGAGAGGAGCCGATCATCCGGAGCGTAGTGCCGCTGTGGGCTACAGCAGACTGGCATGAACGGGAAGCCTTCGACATGATGGGGATCCGATTCGATGGTCATCCGGATCTCCGGCGGATCCTGCTTTCTGAGGACTGGGTCGGGTTTCCATTGCGCAAGGACTATCAAGATGAACGGCTGGTTCCGTACGAGCCGGTGTAGTGATCGGTTCCGTTGAGGCAGGGAGATGAATCCGCACGAGATGGAGATCGCTGAGCGCACCCAGGAGACGATGGAGGAGTTCTACGTCAACATGGGGCCGCAGCACCCCAGCACGCACGGCGTGCTTCGCCTCATGTTGAAGCTGGATGGTGAGATCGTGACCGAGGTCATCCCGTACATCGGCTACCTGCATCGCTGCCATGAAAAGATCGGCGAGAACCGCATCTATACCCAGATCATTCCGTACACCGATCGACTGGACTATCTCGCATCCATGTATAACAACTTCGGTTTCGTGTTGACGGTAGAACGACTCCTCGGGGTTACCGTACCGGAGCGAGCCGAGTATATGCGGGTGATTCTAGGAGAGTTGCAACGAATTGCCAGCCACCTGATCTGGTTGGGGACCTTCGGCCTCGACCTGGGCAACTTCACGATCTTCATGTACTGCTTCCGGGAGCGGGAAAAGATCCTGGACCTGTTCGAATCGGTCTGCGGTCAACGATTGAACTATGCGTTCTACCGGATCGGCGGGATGCCATTAGACTTCCCTGATTCCTTTGTGACCGATTGCAAAGCGTTTCTGGAATGGTTCAAGCCGCGCCTGCCGGAATACGATGCGGTGATGACCGATAACATCATCTTCCAAAAGCGGGTGCAGGGCCTCGGGAAGCTAGACGCCAAGACCGCTATCAACTACGCCATCAGCGGGCCGATGCTCCGCGCCTCCGGGATCAAGTGGGATCTGCGCCGAAACGATCCGTACTCCATTTACGATCGCTTCGAATTCGACATTCCGGTGGGGACCTCCGGCGACGTCTGGGACCGATATATGGTCAGACGCATCGAGATGGAAGAGAGCGTGAAGATTGTGGAGCAAGCCCTTCGGGGTCTGCCGCCCGGTGAGATCATGGGGAAGATGCCGAAGAAACTGAAGCCGCCGGTCGGAGACATCTACTCCAGGGTGGAGTCGCCCAGGGGCGAGCTGGGGTTCTACATCGTGTCCGATGGTTCCGAGAAACCGTACCGGTACAAGGTCCGCTCTCCGACCTTTGTCAACCTGAGCGTGCTTCCCATCATCGGTACGGGCTACCTCGTCGCTGATCTCGTGGCCATCCTGGGCAGCATCGACATCGTGCTGGGTGAGGTGGATCGCTAGAAAAGCAGATTCGAGTTTTGAGATTAAAAATTCACAACCGAAAACTTGCAATTTGACACCTGCATGAGCACGGAAGCATTGATAGAGAGCTTCTACGACGTTTTTAATGCCAGGGGCATACCCCTGTTCATCCCTCAGTTGATCGTGATGCTGGCGGTGGCCACTGCTGTTCTCATCTTCACCGCCGTCTCCGTCATGTTCATGGTCTGGTGGGAGCGGAAGATCAGCGCCCACATCCAGGTCCGTTTTGGGCCGATGCGGGTCGGCGGCTGGCATGGCTGGGCCCAGAGCATCGCCGACGGGATCAAGCTCCTCATTAAGGAGGATATCGTCCCGGATGGGGCTGACCGGTTGGTGTTTGCCCTAGCGCCAATGGTGGTCTTTGCAGCCTCGCTCGCCGCATTTGTCATCATCCCGTTCGGTCCGGGCCTCATCGCCAGCGATCTGAACATCGGCGTGCTCTTTTACATTTCGATCTCCTCTCTGACGGTGGTGGGGATCATTATGGCCGGCTGGAGCTCTAATAACAAGTATTCGGTCCTGGGCGCGCTCCGCTCGGCGGCGCAGGCGGTCAGCTATGAGATCCCCCTCGTGGTCTCGGTCATTGGGGTCATCATGACGGTCGGCTCCATGAGTATGACCCAGATTGTGGAGGCGCAGCAGCGGGTCTGGTTTGTGATCCCGCAATTGCTCGGCTTCCTCATCTATCTGACCGCGGCCATCGCTGAATGCAACCGGTTGCCGTTTGACATCCCGGAGGCCGAGTCGGAGCTGGTGGCCGGCTTTCATGTCGAGTACAGCGGAATGCGGTTCGCCATCTTCTTCCTGGCGGAGTACGCCAATATGTTCGTCGTCTCGGCCATCGCCACCACGTTGTTTCTCGGCGGATGGCACGGGCCGTTGCTGCCGGGGTGGCTCTGGTTCCTTCTGAAGACCTATTTCCTCATCTTCGTGATGATGTGGCTGCGTTGGACGCTGGCCAGACTGCGGGTCGATCAACTTATGAATCTTGGGTGGAAGTTCTTACTGCCGCTGGCCTTTCTGAACATGGGAATTACCGGCTTGATCCTTGTGTTGCAGGGTCAGTAGGGCGGAGCGGCTCGTGACTGTGACTCACGTCGTATTCTTCTTGATGGCGGCCTTCACCGTGGGAGCCTCCCTTCTGGTGGTCCTGGCCAAAAACATCGTGCATTGCGCTATTGCGCTGGTCTTTGCCTTCTTCGGCGTCGCCGCGCTGTTTGTCCTGCTCGATGCCGAATTTCTGGCAGCCGCGCAGGTGCTGCTGTACGTGGGGGGAATTACCATCCTCCTGCTGTTCGCCATCATGTTGACCAGCCGGATCTCGGCCAGAGGGGTCAAAATCATGAACGAACAGGTAGGGATCGCCGCGGTGGTGGCCCTTGCGATCGTCGGGCTCTTGGCCTACGCCAACCTGAAGGGCTTTCCCGCCCTGGTGCCGCCTCTGACGATGCCCGATAACACCGCCTCACTTGGGAGGCTCTTACTGACCACCTACGTCCTGCCGTTTGAGGTGGTATCGCTTCTTCTTCTAGCGGCCATGGTGGGCGCGATCATCCTGGCCCGACGCGAGCGGGGGAAGGACTGACGGATGGTGCCGCTTTCATACTACCTGATCCTCAGCGCGATACTGTTCGGCATCGGGATGTTTGGGGCCCTGACCCGCCGCAATGCCGTCGGAGTCCTGATGGCGTTGGAGTTGATGTTTAATGCGGTCAACCTGAATTTTGTGGCATTTTCCCGGTATCTGCCCCAGCCGCTGCTGCAGGGACAGATCTTTGCCATCTTTGTCATTACTGTGGCGGCGGCCGAGGCAGCGGTGGGGCTGGCGATTGTCTTGGGACTGTACCGGAATTTTCAGACGATCAACGTAGACGAAATCAACCTGATGAAATGGTAAGACCATCATGAAACTGGTTGCGCTTGTGCCATTGTTGCCGCTGATCGGAGTTCTGATCAACGGGCTGTTGGGCGCCTGGATCAGAGAGCGTGCCCATCTGATCGCGGTCCCTGCCGCAGGGCTGTCGTGTCTTGTGGCGTTTGTCGTCTTCTTTCAGACGGTTGGCGGTACGACGCTCGATTGGGACGTCTATTCGTGGATGAAGGTCGGAGACCTCAAGGTGCCGATCGGGTTCCTGGTTGACCCGCTCTCGACCGTGATGATGCTGGTGGTCACCTTCGTCGGGTTCCTCATCCATGTCTACTCGATCGGCTATATGCACGGTGATCGGGGCTACG
>JAGWRQ010000048.1 GCA_028869615.1 Candidatus Methylomirabilota bacterium
GAAGGGATGACCCAGACGGTCTTCAACCCCGAGTTTCATCCGGAGGCCCATGAGGTGGCCCGACGGATGCGCACCGAATTTGTGGTGGCGATCAACGGCAGGGTCCAGGCGCGCCCGCCGGGAACCGAAAACGCCCTGCTCCCCACCGGGGCGATTGAGGTCGTGGTAGAAGAGGCGCAGATCCTGAACGAGGCCAAGCCACCGGTCTTTCCGATTGAGGAGCAGACGGACGTGGCTGAGGAAATTCGGCTGACGTATCGATATCTGGACCTCCGTCGCCCATCGATGCTGCATAACCTGCGCCTGCGTCACAAGGCGTGCCAAGCTGTCCGCGGCTATCTGGACCGCCATGGGTTTGTTGAGGTGGAGACCCCTATGCTGACCCGCAGTACGCCCGAAGGAGCCAGGGACTATCTGGTCCCAAGTCGGCTGAACCCCGGGGAGTTCTACGCCCTGCCGCAGTCGCCTCAGCTCTTCAAGCAGCTCCTCATGATTGCGGGAATCGATCGGTACTATCAGATCGTCAGGTGTTTTCGGGACGAGGATCTGCGGGCCGATCGGCAGCCGGAGTTCACCCAGATCGACCTCGAGATGTCGTTTGTGGATCGAGAGGATGTGCTTGGGGTAACGGAAGGGCTGGTGGCGGCACTCTTTGAAGCGGCTGGCAAGCCTTCCCTCCCTCGACCCTTTCCGCGACTGACGTATGCCGAAGCGATCGACCGGTTCGGTCTCGATGCGCCGGATACCCGGTTCGGGATGGAACTTGCCGATTTGACCGAGCTATTGCGCGGGGTCGAGGCCAAGGCGTTCGCCGAGCCGATTGCGCGAGGCGGCGCGGTGAAGGGGATAAACGTCAAGGGGTGCGGCTCATTCTCCAGGACGCAGATCGATGGACTGGTTGACTACGCCAAGGGGTTTGGGGCCAAGGGCCTGGCCTGGTTTAAGGTGTCCGCGGATGGGATCCAGTCGCCCCTGGCCAAATTCCTCGGGCCGATGATCCTCGAACGCCTTGCTGAGCGACTGAAAGGGGAGACGGGGGATCTGCTGTTGCTGGTTGCCGATCAGGCAAAGACGGCGGCCGAGGCGCTGGGGCGTCTTCGAGTCAAATTGGGCCACGAACTGAAGCTGATCGATGAGAGTGCGCTGGCGGTTACCTGGGTCATCGACTTCCCGCTCCTTGAATACGATCCCGAGCAAGGGCGGTGGCAGGCGATGCATCACCCCTTTACGGCGCCGTTAGACGAGGATCTGCCGCTCTTTGACGCCGACCCCGGAAGCATCCGCGCCAAGGCCTATGATCTGGTCGTAAACGGGCAGGAGCTGGGCGGCGGCAGCATCAGGATCCACCGCCGGGATGTGCAAAGCCGGATGTTCGGCGCGCTTGGCATCGGCGCGGATGAGGCGAAGGCCAGGTTCGGGTTTCTCCTGGAAGCGCTTGAGTACGGCGCCCCACCCCACGGTGGGCTCGCCTTCGGCTTCGATCGGGTCATCGCGCTGCTCGCGGGGGCCGGCTCGATCCGGGATGTCATCGCCTTCCCCAAGACCCAAAAGGCGCAGGATCTGATGACGCAGGCCCCCTCGCCTGTCGACGCAAGGCAACTCAGAGATCTGCAGATTAAACTGGATCTGGACTGAGAAGCCGCGTTCAGCCGTCAGCGAAGTCGCTCGTGTTATTGCTCCGAAAGTCCCGCGCGTCATTGCGAGGCGAAGCCGAAGTAATCTCACAGTCCTTCAGAACAACGACGGTGAGATTGCCGTGCTCCCGTTGGTCGCTCGCAATGACAAGCGCATGAACGGGTGGTGATGTTGACAGGGCTGCGGGACGGGAATATGCTGAGTGTAGAACAAGGGAGCGGCATTCAGCGACAAAAGGGTCGCAAGTTGCTGATGGCTGATAGCTGAACGCTGAGTGATGAGCAGTGAAGCGGGGAGATGACGAGGGACCAGATTCGACCGGAAACGAAGGTCTCCTTACCCATCGGGGAAGAGATCCAGCAACTGTTTGGTCGTAAGGACGAGGTCAGGAAGCTCATCGAAGAGGCGTTGCAGATCAAACTGGTTGCCCGAAACGGCCTCGTGAGCATCCAGGGTGAGGCGTCAGATGTGGCGGTGGGGGAGCAGGTCGTATCGGAGCTGATCTCGCAACTGACGCGCGGCGAGCGCGTGACGCCACAGGACGTGAAGCTGGCCCTTCGGCTTTTCATCAAGAAAGAGGAGGAGGAGTTCAAGCGGATCCAGGGTGAATTGATCGAGGTATCGTCAAAGAAGCGGCCGGTTCGACCGAAGGGTCCCGGCCAGCGATGGTACATCGAGGCCATCCGCCACCACGATATCGTCTTTGCCATCGGGCCGGCCGGAACCGGTAAGACCTATCTGGCCATGGCGATGGCTGTGTCGGCTCTCTTGAAGCACGAGGTCAACAGGATCATTCTGACCCGGCCCGCCGTGGAGGCGGGGGAAAAGTTGGGGTTCCTTCCTGGCACGCTCTACGACAAGATTAACCCCTATCTTCGACCCCTGTACGATGCGCTCTACGACATGATCGAGCTGGAACGTGTTACCCGTCTGATCGAGATGGGCACCATCGAGATCGCCCCGTTGGCCTTCATGCGAGGCCGGACCCTGAACGATTCGTTCATTGTATTGGACGAGGCCCAGAACACAACCTCGGAGCAGATGAAGATGTTTCTGACACGCCTTGGTTTCGGTTCAAAGACCGTTATCACGGGAGACATCACCCAGGTCGATCTACCTACCGGCAGACTGTCCGGCCTGATCGAGGTACAGCGCATTCTGAAAGGGATCGAGGGGATCAAGTTCGCCTATCTCGGCGAGGAGGACGTGGTGCGACACGAGTTGGTGCAGCAGATTGTCAGGGCCTACGAGGTGTACCAGACCTCCACGTCACCAGCCGAGAGGCGATAGGAGGGCGCCCGATGGCGCCCTACAGGAACGGTATCGGTACCATCGCTCGCGTGCAGTCGCCCGCTACGCGGCGGCTGTTGAGCGCTCCGCGCGTGGTCTCTTCCTGGTTCCATTGGGCCACTGGGCGCCTTGAGCACCATCCGGGCGCGCTCTATACGCTCTGCGGTCTGGCGGTCCTTGCGATCATCCTCGTCATCGCGTCGTCACCGGCGCTCCCGGCGGGCATCCTTCCGCTCCTTGGGATCTGCTTGCTGGTCAGTTTCGTACTTGGGAGCCTCTGGCTGTACATCTGGACGCTCCAGCCCAAGCCGCTGCGGCAGCCGAAGAACTTATTTCTGCTCGCGTCGGTTGTCTTGTTAACGGTAACCATCACCCGTTCGTTTTTCTTTTTTCTTCCCTCCGTTCATCAGACGCTCCCCAATGTGCCTGCGAGCGCCCTCGAATACTCGATCCCTGTCGCCCTGGGAGGCCTGCTGCTGGCGATCCTTTTCAACAACCGCCTGGCTTTTGCGGGCGCTCTTGCCATCAGCATTCTGACCTCTCTCTTGGCGGCCGACGGATTCCGCTTCTTCCTGTACAGCCTTGTGAGTAGCCTTGCTGCGATCTTTGCCCTCGTTGGTCAAAAAGATCGGGCGATCTTGCTCAAGGCTGGGGTAGCTGTCGGGCTGGCGAACCTATACTCTATCCTCGCGTGGTCGTTGCTCTCCGGATCCACGGAACAACTCGGTTTTCATCTGCTGTGCGGCTTGGCTGGCGGGCTATTCGTTGCGATTCTGTCGCTGGGCCTGCTTCCACTGTTCGAATATCTGTTCGAGGTGGCCACCGATTTCCGATTGGTGGAGCTGTGCAACCTGAACCATCCGCTTCTGAAAGAGATGATACTCAAGGCCCCCGGTACGTACCATCACAGTATCATGGTGGGCACCCTGGCTGAGGCGGCCGCTGAGGCGATCGGCGCGAATACCATGCTGTGCCGGGTGGGCGCCTACTACCACGACGTTGGGAAGATTACTAAGCCTTCGTACTTCGTCGAAAATCAGCGGAATGTCAAGAGTCGGCATGAAAAGCTTGGCCCGAACCTCAGCAACCTGGTGATCATGTCGCACGTCAAGGCGGGTATGGAGTTGGGCAGGGCCTATGGCCTGCCACCGGCAGTACTGGAGATGATCCCGCAGCACCACGGCACCAGGCTCACCCTCTTCTTTTACCACAAGGCTAAGGGCGCAGAAGAAGGCGACCAGGGCGAGGTTCAGGAAGAGCAGTTCCGGTATCCAGGGCCTAAACCCCAAACGAAAGAGGCGGCTATTCTGATGCTGGCCGACGCCGTTGAGGCAGCGTCGCGGACCCTCACCGAGCGGACTCCCGGGCGGTTCCAGGCGCTGGTTGCGAAGATCGTCAATGCCGTGTTCGCGGATGGGCAGCTCCGCGAATGCGAGCTGACTTTCAGCGAGCTTCGCCTCATTGAGGAGAGCTTTGTTCGGATTCTTTGCGGCACGTACCACCGACGGGTAGAGTATCCGGGTTTTGCCTTTGAGGAGTCCGCCGGCAGAAGGGGAGCGAATGGCGATGCAGGTCATCAACCGACAAAGGAAGATCAGGCTCGACACGAGATTTCTAAAAAAGGTCGGGGAGACCACCCTCGTCACGGCAGGGGTTAATGAGGCCGAGTGCGGGCTGTTGCTGGTGGGCGACCGGGCCATGACCCGCCTGAACCGGCAGTATCGAGGCAAGGCCACAAGTACGGATGTCCTCTCGTTTCCGATGCGCGAGGGGTCGTTTGCGTTGCTCTCGCCGCAACTGCTCGGCGACGTGGTGATCTCGGCTGAAACAGCTGATCGACAGGCCAGGGCCGCGGGCCGCGCGCTTCGAGATGAACTGACGGCGCTCCTGATCCATGGTATTCTCCACCTTCTTGGCTACGACCATCAGACGCCGGCAGAGGCAAGGCGGATGAAACGCCTGGAGCGACAGTTCGGCCTTCCGTTCATCAAGGCAGAAAGTAGATAAGCGTTGTGGATTCGTTGCATCCGTTTCGCTGTGCGCTCAAAGGGATCGAAGATGCGATCGCAACCCAACGCCACCTGCGCATCCACATCGTCGTGGCTGGCTTCGTCGCGCTGTTCGGGCTGTTGCTGGGGCTGCCGTATGTTGACCTCGTGCTGCTGCTCATGGCCATTGCGCTGGTCGTCATCACAGAGCTTCTGAATACTGCCGTGGAGTTGACTGTGGACCTCGTATCACCCGCCATTCACCCGATTGCCAGACGGGTAAAGGACATCGCCGCCGGCGCAGTCTTAATCGCCGCGTTGGTTGCGGCTGTTGTCGGTATCATCATCCTTGCGCCCCCACTGTTCCGTACCCTCGTCGCGAGCCCGCTTTCAGCGAAGTCGGCCATGCTGGCGGCCGTTGTCATCGGGCTGGTGGGAAGCATCGTCGCTGCGCTCTCGCCACGCCCTTCCAAATCGAAACCCGATCAACTGTCAGCCATAAGCAAAAAGCTGAATGCTGACCGCTGAGTTCTCATCGCTTCAGGCATGGACGTGAACAACTACAAATCCGGCTTCGTGGCGATCATCGGCCGCCCCAACGTAGGTAAATCGACCCTCATGAATCGCCTGTTGGGACAGAAAGTGTCGATCGTCTCCCCCAGGCCGCAGACGACCAGAACCAGAATTATGGGGATCAAGAGCCTGCCTGGAGCGCAATTGATCTTCCTGGATACGCCGGGGATTGATAAATCGGGTGGCTACTTCCATCGGCTGATGGTGAAAACGGCTACGAACAGCCTGGAGGGGGCAGACGTGATCCTCTGGATGGTGGAAGCCCCCAATCCGTTCTCCCAGGGCGACAAGTTAATCCTGGAGATTCTGAAGCGCGTCACATCTCCGATCCTTCTCGCCATCAATAAAGTCGATCTCGCGGAGAAAGAAAGTCTGTTGCCCGCGATCGATCGCTTCCGGGCGCTGCTGCCATTGGCCGAGATTGTTCCGATCTCCGCCACTGAAGGCGACAACGTCGCGCTCCTTGAATCGCTGCTGGTCCAATATCTCCCGGAGGGACCGCCGCTGTATCCCCCCGATCAGTTGACTGACCAACCCGAGCGGTTCATCATCGCCGAACTGATCCGCGAGCGGGTCTTCCGCTCGGTTTACCAGGAGGTGCCGTATGCGGTGGCCGTGTTGGTGGAAAAGGTCAGGCCGCGGGAAGGGCGGCCACTCACCGACGTCGAGGTGACCATTTATGTCGAGAAGGACTCACAGAAGGCGATCATCATTGGGCGCGGGGGGGCCATGCTGAAGCGGATCGGGGCGATGGCCAGGCCGGAGATCGAGAAGCTGCTCGGCACCCAGGTCTTCTTGAAGCTGTGGGTCAAGGTTCGCAGCGATTGGCAGAGGGATGACGAGGCGCTGAGGCGGCTCGGCTATCTGCAATCCCAATAGAGACATGCCGTTACATACGACCGAAGCGATTGTGATCGGCGGACACAATCTTGGCGAGGCAGACCGAATTATTCCATTCTTCACGCGAAGGCTGGGGAAGATCCGTACGGTGGCGAAAGGGGCAAGGCGGGTTCGCAGCCGATATGGCGGGACCCTCGAACTGTTCACGCTCGGTCAGCTCGTCTTCTTTGAGTCGCCTCACCGGACCCTGCATAAGATCAACGAGTTCTCTGTTGTCGAGCCGTTCGCCGCGCTCAAGGCCGATCTGAGAAGGCTGAGCCGTGGCGCCTACCTCGTGGAACTGGCGGGCGCATCTGTCGAGGAGGGGGAGCCAAACGAGGAGATCTTTCTCTTGCTTCGGGATGCCCTTAGGCTGCTTGTCCTATATGATGAACCGCGCCTCCTCAGGTCGTTTGAGATCCGCCTCCTCAGGATTGTCGGATACCTGTTAGAGCTCTATCGTTGCCTGGTATGCCGGTCGGTGCTGGGGCACGGCACTGAACCTGCCATCAGCCCGATCCGCGGTGGACTGGTCTGCTCCAGGTGCCTTTCACGGGCGTCAGATACTTTACCTATCTCTTTGGAATCATTGGGATTTCTTCGCTCAGTTCTGCATGGTGGGCTGGAGCAGTCGCTGGCTTCGCCTCTTGCTCATCCCCACATCACTAACCTGCAAGAGGTCTTGAGAGTGTGTATTAGCCACTTCTTCGGAAAAAGACTTCGGTCTACTGCCTTCCTCTCTCTTGTTGAATAGGGCCTGAGTAGGGGAGGTGTCTATGCGGGCGCTGTGCGTGCATAGCGCGGGTCCCATCGAAGATCATCCACTCATGCCGGTCGAGCTGCCGGCGCCGGTTCCGGGTCCGGGTGAACTCCGCCTGCGAGTCGAGGTCTGCGGCCTCTGCCGGACCGACCTACACATCGTCGAAGGCGACCTCCCGCTCCCCACGCTCCCCATTGTGCCCGGCCACCAGATCGTCGGCGTCGTCGATCAGGTCGGAGAGGGCGTGACGCGCTTTCAGGCAGGCGATCGGTTGGGTGTGTCCTGGCTGTACTCCACCTGCGGCCGATGCGCCTTCTGCCGTCGCGATCAGGAAAACCTCTGCGACGCAGCCCGCTTTACCGGCTACCATGTGAACGGCGGGTATGCGGAGTTCGTGGTGGTGCAGGAGGCGTTTGCGTACCCGCTACCGCCGGGCATCTCGACCGACCATGCGGCACCCTTGCTGTGCGCCGGGGTTATCGGCTTCCGCGCCCTTCGACTGAGCGAGATCAAGCCTGGCGGGTGTCTGGGGCTGTATGGGTTCGGCGGCTCGGCGCATATCGCCATCCAGGTGGCGGTCCATTGGGGCTGCAAGGTGTTTGTTTTTACCCGGAGCGAGGCGCATCGCGCCTTGGCCCGACAGCTCGGCGCCCACTGGGCAGGCCGGGTCGAGGACGACCCCCCAGGGCAGCTTGATAGCGCGGTGATCTTTGCGCCCGTCGGACGGCTGGTGCTTGAGGCGCTTCGGGTGCTCAGGAAGGGTGGCACGATCGCCATCGCCGGCATCACCATGAGTCCGATCCCGGAGCTTGACTATGCCCTGCTCTATCAGGAGCGGACCGTTCGGAGCGTGGCCAACAGTACCCGGCAGGATGTACGTGATCTCTTGCGCCTTGCAGTCGATATCCCGATCCGAACCGAGGTCTGCGCCTTTCCCCTCGAAGAGGCCAATGACGCCCTCCAACTCCTGAAACACAGCCGGTTCAGCGGCGCCGGGATCATGACGATCTGATCATTCTCCTCATTGACCCGATCGGCAGAGTCCTCTTGCCTTACTCCATTGTGGGCGGCGTTTCGGCTTGACACTTGGTCTCCATGGGCTATACTGAGTGCCGATTGCTTCCGTAAATTATGGGGCGGGTCGTACCGTAGCCGGGCGAATAGCTCAGCGGGAGAGCACCTGCCTTACAAGCAGGGGGTCGGAGGTTCGACACCTCCTTCGCCCACCAGTAATTTCAGCAGAACTGCAATTGCCGTGGATGGTGATTGGTTTTTTGCCGAAAGCTTTACCAATCACTCCTTACTATTCACTTATTACTGCCTTTGCGGGGTCGTAGTTCAGTCGGTTAGAACGCCGGCCTGTCACGCCGGAGGTCGCGGGTTCGAGTCCCGTCGGCCCCGCCACTCACCTGGTTACGCCGAAGCCGAAGGCGGCTCCGACCGCCATCCCCTCAAGGAACAGGGTCGTTGCCCAACCGATTCTGGCGCGGTATCGCTCGCCGCACCAGGCTGTCACAAACCCGGCGGCGACGAGGCCGAGATGCGTCAGAGTGTGGGCCGCAGGGTGGGCGTTCAGGTATGGGTAGAACGTGGGCACCATCAATACCATGCCGCCGAGAGGTGCAAGGATTGCAAGGAGGAGCCATTGCGGCTTCTCTGAAGCGGAAGCCGGCCGTCGATTCGCCGCTGCCAGCGCCAGGGCCGCCGCGGCGCCGCCAAGAATGAGCACGGCATGGGTGAGGTGGTGGCTTCTGACGTCGATGACCTCTGGACCCTCCGTCAGCGACCGAACTGCCATGGCCATCGCGAGCGCGCCGCTTACGGCGGCCACGAACTGCAGGGCACCCCGCCGGGTCATGCGGCCGAGACCTCCCGACGGGCCGGTTGGCGGGCGAGTCGGATCGCTTCAATACCGCACAAGATCAGGCCGACGATCAGGATGATGCCGCCAAGCGACGTCCACCAGCTAATCTCCATGCCTGGTGCCGGCTGGAGCGCATAGCGGCGCGGCACTCCCTGGGCACCCGCCAGATACCATCCCAGCAACAGCCACGTGCCTCCGCCGAACACCCCGAGACCAATAAGCGTTCGGACCGCTCGCGATGAGGTGACGCCGCTTCGCTCCTCCAGGCAGTAAAAGACCCAGCCGAGCACAAAGAGCAGCGCGCCCTCCAGCAGGTAGGTGTGAAAGTGGGCGACGACCCACAGTGTATTGTGGAAGTAGATGTTGAAGGCTACGGTCACATCCAGGAGCGCGCCGATTCCTCCCACCACCCATCCGATCATTCCCACATAAAGGAACATCGACCCCAGCGTCCACCGAAACCCGGAGCGGTAGACGAGGAGCGCGCCGCCGAATACCGTCACGACCGCGGGTGGAAACGCCGCCAGGTACGAGGCGGCCTCGCCGATGTACTGCACGGCGCGTGGTTGAGCGAAGTCCATATACAGATGATGGAAGTACGCAATGGCGACAAACGCCAGGGTGGCCCACCACGCCACCGCCAGCACTGCCGACGTGCGCCAGTGTCGGTGGTGTGTGTATCGAGGCAAGGCGACGTACACGGCCGCCAATGGCATATAGATTGTCAGATTGGCCAGCGTGTGGCCGAAGATGTAGGTCAGGTTTTTCACCCAGAGCGGATCAAGCGGCAACGCCGGGTTCAGCCAGCGCGCGAAGAGCGCTACCCCGACCAGCATACCCGCGGACCCCGCGAGTAGACCGTCCACGGCCGAGACCAGGACTGCGAAGGCCTGTGGGGGCGGAGGCTGCCGGCTGGTTTTGGCAAACTTCGAGGGCGACCACACGAGGTCCCAGGCAAGAGCCCCACGGAGCCCGCCATACCGCGTCAGCGCGCCTCCCAGCATCTGCAGGCACCAGATCGTCCAGCCTAGCACGACGCACGCAATGCCGGCCAGAAAGACGCCGGTAGCCCACGAAGGCCAGTACGTGCCGACGAATGGAAGCGGGTAGAGGAACGTCCAGGCTGCGCCGAACCCTCCGACAAGCACACTGATGGCAACGAGCACGGCGCCAACCAGGATCAACGCGCAAGCGACGATCGCTGTCGTGGGATTCAGCGGCCCTTCCTGGGTGAAAAGATACCAGAGCAATCCCATCCCGCATAGCGCCATCCCGGTCATCATCGCAGCCCCGTGAAGGGTCATGAGGGAGTAGAACAGGCTGGGTTGGAAGGTGTGCATCCCTCCCTGCGCCATACGCATACCCAATCCGACAACGACCATTACGCCGACCAGTGCAAGCCCGGAGCCGATATAAAGCCACATCACGCGTTTGGCGGTCCGATCCGATTCCGAATTACGATGGGCCGGCTTGGCGAGTCGCTCGGTTGTGTCGGACATCACCGCACCTCGAAGCCGGCGCGCATGAGGTGGTGAGCGATGCCGCAGTACTCCAGGCAGAGGACCACATACTGGCCGGGCTTCTTGAGCATGAGCTGAAGCGAGTTGGTATAGCCGGGCATCGCTTGGACCTGCGCCACGATGCGTCCGTCCGGATCATAGATGCCGACTCCGTGATTGACGTCGGTGGCGGTCACGTCCAGTACAATCGGGGTATTGATGGGAAGCATCGCCGGCATCACAAAGGCGAACTGCAAGGCAGTAACGGGGTAATGCTGCGACGACGCGAGTTGCGAGCGGCTTCGGTACGGGAAGGCCGGGAGGGAAAAGAGAAACCCGACGACGGCAACAATCGCCAGCCCTCGGAACCAGATGCGACGTAACCGGTATCCTTGGTTCTGGATAGCCGCTTGCTCGATGGCCGGCCCATGCGCGACACACGCAATGGCCACCAGTGTGCCGATCGCTACTGCCGCCAATATGAGGAAAATGCCGAATATCGTCAGTTCGGGGGTCAGGCGCATGTGTCAGTCTGCTCCGCTGTCACCTTATTCGTAACATGTCATGGGTTCTCGATGATGTCAACGTGTTTTCCGAGGCGCTCAGCACCGTGCCGATGCAGAAGAGAACTACCTGCCCGCCGTGTCACTGATGGGGCACACAACCCGCTGCCGGGCAAGTTCCGACATGGCTGGCACCTGCTCTCAACCCTTGCCTAGGGCCGCCGATTCACGTATGATCCAACTATGCTGACCCTTGTTACGGGCGGGACCGGCTTCGTCGGCGCCGCTGTGGTCCGGCTCTTGCTCTCGGAAGGGCATGCTGTCCGGGCGTTGGCTCGGTGCGGGAGCGACCTCCAAAATCTTGATGGCCTCGACGTTGAGTTGGTCTTCGGCGATCTCCTTGATAAGGAATCGCTCCGACAGGCTTGCAAGGGGTGTCGGCGACTTTACCATGTCGGGGCTCACTACTCGCTTTGGGAGCCCTCACCGGAGGTCTTTTACCGGGTCAATGTGGACGGCACCAGAAACCTGTTGGAAGCCGCCATGGAGGAAGGGGTTGAACGGGTCGTCTACACCAGTACTGTCGGCGCGCTCGGCTACCGGGAAGACGGCGGCCCGGCCGACGAGGAGACGCCGGTCAGTCTCGACCAGATGATCGGCCACTACAAGCGGTCGAAGTACCTGGCCGAAGAAGAGGCGCGAAGGGCCGCGCTCCGCGGGTTGCCGGTCGTGATCGTCAACCCGAGCACGCCTGTCGGACCGCGCGACATTAAACCGACACCGACAGGTCAGATCATCGTCGATTTCTTAAACCGTCGCATGCCGGCCTATATCGATACCGGTCTGAATTTCATCGACGTAGCAGATGTAGCCCGAGGCCACCTGCTCGCCGCCGAACGTGGCCGGGTCGGAGAACGGTACATCCTCGGCCGGATCAACCTGACCTTGAAGGCGCTCTTCGCCACCCTGGGACAGATCACGAAGCTCCCACCACCAAGAGTCCGTGTGCCATACCGACTGATTCTGCCGCTGGCCTATGGGAATCACTGGCTTTCCTCCCTCATCACCAAGAAGCCGCCACGCATCCCATTAGAGGGAGTAAAGATGGCCAAGCGGCGGATGTTCTTTGACGCCTCTAAGGCTGTGCGGGAGTTGGGATTGCCGCAATCGCCGATCGAGCAGGCGCTTGAGGAGGCAGTCCGCTGGTTTACCGATCATGGGTATGTGACGAAATAGCGTGCGGTGTGCGACGTGTGGGGGTGCCCTTGTGGCTGCCCCTACGTGCTTAGAGCCTCTGCCAAAGCCATGTTGGCGTCAGGCGAAGCGCATACGCCGAGAGGAGCGTGAAGTAGTTGGTGAGCAGCAGGCTGCCGACGACGATCAGGAACATCCCGCCGATAACACTGATAACCGGTATCATTCGTTTGAACTGATTGACGTAGTCGAGAAAGCGATTGAGGGCGAGGGCGCTTAAAAAGAACGGGATAGCAAGGCCGAGCGAGTAGGCGCCGAGCATCAGGATCCCGGTATCTGCCGTCTTGGCCGTGCTCGCATACAGCAGGATGGAGCCCAGGATCGGGCCGACACACGGGGTCCAGCCGGCGGCAAAGGTGACCCCCACGATGAACGCGCCAAAATATCCGGCCGGCCGATCCTGCAGCTCGAGCCGAAAGGTCCGCGTGAGAAAAGGGAGTTTAAGGGCACCGGCGATGTACAGGCCGAACAGGATGACCAGCGCGCCCCCGACCTTCCTCAGTATCTGCTGGTAGTCAAACAGGAGCTGACCCAGCAGGCTGAAGGAGGCGCCCAACGACATGAAGACCACGGAAAA
>JAGWRQ010000250.1 GCA_028869615.1 Candidatus Methylomirabilota bacterium
AAAGTCGGTGATGATGGAAAGCGACAGCCGATGGATGTGAAGGCCGGCGACAAGATCCTCTTTGGCAAGTACTCCGGCTCGGAGGTGAAGCTCAACGACGAGGAATTGCTGATCATGCGGGAGGAAGACGTTCTATGCATCCTGCAATAGCAGGCCTGCAGGGCGTTGACGAAGAGATCGCCATTTCGTGGTCAAACACTGATGCAAGTTAAGGAGGAAAGCTGATATGCCAGCGAAGCAACTACTGTTTGATGAGGAGGCAAGGCGAAAGATTCAAAAGGGTGTGGACCTCCTTGCCGCCGCCGTAAAGGTGACCTTAGGCCCCAAGGGGCGCAATGTGGTGCTCGACAAGAAGTTCGGCGCCCCGAATATCACGAAGGACGGGGTCACGGTGGCCAAGGAGATCGAGCTGGAAGATAACTTTGAGAATATGGGCGCCCAGATGGTGAAGGAGGTCGCGAGTAAGACCTCCGATGTGGCCGGAGACGGCACCACTACCGCCACCGTGTTGGCTCAGTCGATCTTCCGTGAGGGAATTAGGAACGTGACGGCCGGCGCGAACCCAATGGCGCTGAAGCGGGGAATCGAGAAGGCCGTTGAGGGTATCGTGGAGGAACTGAAGAAAATCTCCAAGCCGACCAAGGGGAAGAAGGAGATATCCCAGGTCGCCACCATCTCGGCCAACAACGACAAGGCGATCGGCGAGCTTATCGCCGATGCCATGGAAAAGGTCGGCAAAGACGGGGTCATCACCGTCGAGGAAGCCAAGAGCATGGAGACGACCCTTGAGGTGGTTGAGGGGATGCAGTTTGACCGGGGCTACACGTCGCCCTACTTTGTGACCGATCCTGAGCGGATGGAGGGGATCCTGGAAAATCCCCTGATCCTGATTCACGAAAAGAAGATCAGCAACCTGAAGGACCTTTTGCCTGTGCTTGAACAGATCGCCAAGATGGGCAAGCCGCTGCTGGTGATCGCTGAAGAGGTCGAGGGCGAGGCGCTGGCCACTCTGGTGGTTAACAAACTGCGCGGGACCCTGAGCTGTGCGGCGGTTAAGGCGCCAGGCTTTGGGGATCGGCGCAAGGAGATGCTGAAGGACATCGCGGTGCTCACCGGTGGTGAGGTGATCTCTGAGGAGCTGGGGATTAAGCTGGAGAACATCCGGTTGGACGACCTGGGCAAGGCGAAGAAGGTGGTTATCGACAAGGAGAATACCACCATCATCGAAGGGGCCGGCGCTCAGAAGGAGATCGAGGGCCGCATCAAACAGATCCGGACCCAGATCGAGGAGACGACCTCGGATTACGATAGGGAGAAACTACAGGAGCGGCTGGCTAAGCTCGCCGGCGGCGTGGCGGTCATCAAGGTTGGAGCGGCCACCGAGATCGCCATGAAGGAGAAGAAGGCCCGCGTTGAGGATGCGCTGAACGCGACCCGCGCGGCTGTCGAAGAGGGCATCATTCCGGGCGGCGGCGTCGCCCTCCTTCGGGCGTCGAAGGTCATCGAAAAGCTGAAGCTCGACGGCGACGAGAAGGTCGGTGGCGACATCATTCGGCGGGCGCTGGAGGAGCCGATCCGCCAGATTGCAGAGAATGCGGGGGTTGAGGGCTCGATTGTCGTCCAGAAGGTCCGAGAGAACAACGGTTCGTACGGCTTTAACGCCGAAACAGAGACATACGAGGATTTGATGGCGGCCGGGATTATCGATCCCACCAAGGTGGCTCGAATTGCGCTGCAGAATGCGTCGAGCATCGCATCGCTGATGATCACCACCGAGGCGCTGGTGACCGAGGTTCCGGAGAAGGAGAAGATGCCGCCGATGCCGCCAGGCGGCCACGGCGGGATGGGCGACATGTACTAAGGAGAAGCCATCAGCTTTCAGCGATCAGCGCGTGCTAGAAAGGCAGGTCAATAGGCTGAAGACTGAAGGGCGAGAGAACTGAAAAGTGAAAGCCCCCAGGGGAATCTCCCTGGGGGCTTTTTGCTCACTTGGAAGCCATCAGCTTTCAGCGATCAGCTCTTCTGATGCGTTCTTGTCCGATGCTGATAGCTGAGTGCTGACCGCTATTTTTTCGGACTAGCCCTTCGATGTTTCCTGATGTGGTCCGCTCATGGTCTTCTCATCAAACAGGGTAATTTTCCAGGCTCCACCGACCAGATCGATGAAGAGGGAGGCCGTCTTGTAAACAGGCTCACCCTCTTTTTTCTTAATGGTAATCTGATACAGGGCGTACGAATGCTTTCCCTCTCTGCTCTGTTCTTTCAGATTGTACGAGATCTCCTGCTCTCCGACAGCCTCTGCAGGAGCCGGGATCTTCTCGGCCGTCTCAGGTGTCGCCAACGCCTTCGCCTCCTGGACGTTCCCTTTGTGATAGTACAGATCCATGAACTGTGCTGCCACGCCTAAGGGGTTCCCTTTTCCTTCCCCTCCCCCTC
>JAGWRQ010000251.1 GCA_028869615.1 Candidatus Methylomirabilota bacterium
GCACATGAAACGGATCGGCATCATCGCCAAACCCCATAAGCCTGAGGCTCGGACTATCATTCAGGAGTTGCTGCCGTGGCTGATGGCGAGGGGTGTGGAAGCGGTCCTGGATGAAGACACCGCCAGGCTGGCCGGAGTTGCCGGCGCTCAGCCGAAGCCCGATCTGCCGGGGCTTGTGGATTTCCTTGTGGTCCTGGGGGGTGACGGAACGCTCCTGTCGGTGGCGCGCCTGGTCGGGATACGTGACGTACCGATCCTGGGAGTCAACCTCGGTGGCCTCGGGTTTTTGACCGAGGTGACCCTGGAGGAGATCTATTCAACCCTGGAGGCCGTATTACAGGGAACCTATGAGGTGACGCAGCGGATCCTGCTGACTGCGACGGTCCATCGGCAGGGAGAGCGGATCGCCGAGTATGTTGCGCTCAATGACGCCGTCATCAACAAGGGCGTGCTGGCCCGGATGATCGAGCTGGAGACCTACATCGACGGGCAATATGTCACCACCTTCCGCGCCGACGGCCTCATTCTTTCCACCCCGACCGGTTCCACCGCCTACTGTCTGGCGGCTGGTGGGCCGATTGTCTACCCGACCCTCCGCGCGCTCGTTGTAGCCCCGATCTGCCCTCATACGCTCACCCTCCGTCCTATTGTGATCCCGGATACCGCAAAGGTGGAGATCGTCCAGAGCTCGACGGACGAGAACACCTGCCTGACCATGGACGGCCAAGTCGGGTTTACCCTTCGCCATCGCGATGTGATCAGGGTCGTTCGCTCAGACCATACCATCACGCTGCTCAAGGCGCCCGGGAAAGACTATTTCCAGATCCTTCGTACCAAGCTGAAATGGGGTGAGCGGTAGACCGTGCTCCGCGAGCTCCACATTACGAATTTCGCCCTGATCGGCGAACTCCGGGTGGAGTTCGGTCCCGGCTTGAATGTCCTTACCGGTGAGACCGGCGCGGGGAAGTCGATCATCATCGACGCCTTGGGACTCGCGCTGGGGATGAAGGGCGAGGCGGAGCAGATCCGCACCGGAGCCGACGGGGCGACGGTGGAGGCCGCGTTCGATGGCTGCGACGACGAGGCTCGTGGGCTGCTCGCCGAAAGCGGGATTGAGTGCCCGCCGGATGAGTTCCTGCTTGTGCGGCGCGTGCTCCTGCGGGAGGGTAAGAGTAAGGCTTATCTGAATGGTGGCCTCTCGTCGGCGGCGTGGCTTCGGAGTCTCGGCGAACTCCTGGTCGATGTCCATGGCCAGCACCAAGGGGTCGCGCTCACCCAGCCTTCGCGCCAGCGGCTGCTCCTCGATGCCTATGCCGGTCTGACAGATGATGTGGCGGCATTCCGTGCGCTGTACAGCCAGCGACAGGCGATGAGGGCGGAGTTGGACGTTCTCCGCACGGGCGAGCGGGAGAAGGCGCAGCGTCTTGACCAACTTCAGTATCAGCGAGGGGAGATCGCTGCCGCGCGGCTTGCCGAGGGGGAGGAAGAGGAGCTGATCCAGGAGCGGTCGATCCTTACGCACGCCGAGCGGCTGCACGCGGCGGCGCACCTGGGATACGAGGGCCTGTATGGAGAGCAGGGCTCGGTGGCGGGCCGCCTGGCCGCGATCGTGTCGAAGCTCAAAGATGCGCAGCGTATCGATCCGAGGCTGCAAGGGGTGGTTGATGCCTGTGAGACGGCTATCGCGTCGGTTGAGGATGCGGCGGCCCAGCTCAGGGACTATCGGGAGGGTGTCGCCTTTGACCCTGAGCGCCTGGAGCAGGTGGAGGGGCGGCTGCACGAGATCGGCAAATTAAAACGGAAATACGGCGGCTCGATTGCCGAGATTCTCGAATGCGCGAAGTCGGCTGAAGAGGAGTTGCAGCGCCTCACGGGCTCGGAGGAGCGAGGGCAGCAGGTCGAACGGGAACTGGCGACGCTGGAAGCGACGCTCGCGCAGCGGGCGGCTGACCTCACCGCGCGCCGGAAGGTAGCCGCCGGGCGGCTGGCTGCAGCAGTGCAGGGGGAGCTGCAGGCTCTGAAGATGGAGAAGGCGGCCTTTGCCGTCCAAATCAGGCCGCGTTCAGAGTCCGGCGGTTCCGGTCTGGAGGCCAATGGGGCGGACGAGGTGGAGTTCCTGATCGCCCCGAATCCCGGCGAAGAGCTGAAGCCGCTGGGCCGCATCGCCTCCGGCGGTGAACTGTCTCGGGTTATGCTGGCTATCAAGGCCCTCCTTGCAGCTTCCGATCGGATCCCGACACTGGTCTTTGACGAGGTAGACGTAGGGATTGGCGGTGGGATGGCCGCGGTGGTAGGCCAGAAGCTCTGGGCTATCGCGCAAGAGCGGCAGGTCCTCTCCATCACGCATCTGCCGCAGATCGCAGCCTTGGCCGACCGCCATTTTTCGATTGTCAAGCGTGTCGAGGGGGCTCGCACTGACATCGCCGTCC
>JAGWRQ010000252.1 GCA_028869615.1 Candidatus Methylomirabilota bacterium
GCTTGATACGGCGCCACTGATCCAGTCGCTCGCCGGGTGAAAGGCCGCTGTGTAGCAGCGCAACCCGGTCCCCGAAGCGGGAGCGGAATCGATCGGCAGCAACAGGGGTCAGGGCGATCTCCGGAACGAGCACCAGCGCCTGCCTTCCCTGTCGCACCACCTCACCGATCACCCGAAGATAGACTTCGGTTTTCCCGCTCCCCGTTGTGCCATAGAGCAGTGCCGGGAAAAAGGTGTGCAAGGACAGTCCCTCCAGAAGTCCATCAACCGCTGATTGCTGGGCTGAGTTGAGTTCTGGGCGGTGGTCCGTGACTACAACGGTCTCCTCCCAGGGCGACCGCTCGATCTCCTCTGTGATACGGCGGATGAGCCCTTTGGCGATAAGACCGCGAACTCCGGAGGCGCCGGCCAGCGAAACAGCTTCCGCAGAGCTGATTGTCGCGTCGGTTGCGAGCAGGTGCTCCAGGAGTAAGGCCTGCCGCGGTGCCCGCTTGCGAAGCGCGTCCAGCTCTGTCTTCACTGTGGCTCGGTTAGCCGGCAGGTACAGCAGGGATCGGCAAGCGGGTCGGACAGCCGGCGGGTGGTCGCGGTATGTCAATCTCGCAAGATTGCAATTGACAAGGGTACGGATGAGTTGATCGACCGCGTTAGCCGACCAACACCGTTTGAGGGACGACATGAGCATCCGGCGCCGCGCCTGCAGAATAGTCAGTATCTGTCGTTGTGTGGGGTCGAGCTGACTGACTTCTTGAATAATCTGTTCCGGTGACCCGATGAGCTCGACAGTCCGGACCGTTCTGCGATCGATCCCGGGCGGCAGGGCTGTTCGAATCACCAGCCCCCACGATGTCAGATAATAGTCCGCGACAAGGCGCGTCAACTCCAACATATGGTGATCGAGCAGCGGCTCAGGATCCAGGATCGCGTCGATCGGCTTGAGATCCGGAGGATCCATTGGTCCGGAAGAGCGAAGACCAACGATATACCCGGTCACCAAGCGAGGACCGAGCGGGACGAGGGCTCGCTCGCCGACCTCGACCTGTTTCTGTAGGAGGGGTGGGAGGGTATATGTCAGGACTCTTTGTGGTGGAACCGGCAGCGCGATGTCGGCGAGCAGATGGTCGGCTTCAGTGGCCATGCCCAGACTATAACCGAGACGGCTGTTACCTGTAAAGGATCGTCATGCAGTTGCACGCCGTCTGAAAAAGGCGTCCTGACCGAGGACCGACGATCGGTGACCGTCGTCGGTCCTCGGTCCCAGCATTGCTCTCAGGGGCTTCCGGAACGATCCGGCTTACCCTCCGGTGCCTACTTGGGGCGCATAGACGTTTACGTGATATTTAATATTTTTCTTCATCTTTGGCGATGCTGCACCTAAGCCGCCCGTCTCTATGATCGTTGTGTCGGCGAACCCCGGCGGTTGTGCGGAGACCAGGCCAAAAAAGAAGGTGCTGTCGCCTTGGCGATTGGTCCCCCCGACGCAGACGGGGGAGTCGAAGTTAAACGTCAGCCTGCCGTGAAACCGCTCTACGGATCCGAGACCTATCCTTCCCGGACCGCCGCTCGTAACGACATAAATCAGATCGCCGGCCTGCCCATCGCCATTGTAATCCAGGGTGTCGATGACAGGACCGAAGTCAAATACTATCGACCGCAAACAAGGCATGTACTGGACCTTACCGATCTCCTCGACTTCGACCATAGTCTCAGCGGCCTTCTCGAGATCAATCCGGTACTCATACCCGTACAGACCGCTTGCCGGCGTACCGGGCTTACCCACGAAGGTGCGGGACTCGAGGAAAGCCTTCCCTCCGACCTGCATCGGGATAGGAGTGGTACTACTGTGGGTGATAGTCACCTTACAGGATGGATCAAAGATGCAGTAGACGGCCGAAGAGCTTACCTTGACGGTTTTGAGATTGAGATCGGCCTTGCTCCGGCATCCCGTAGTGAAGGCCACACTTAGCACTACACCAATAAGGACGAGCACCCTTCCGGTCATCCCTCACTCCCCCTTTCTGTCATAGTCACGCTTGGGCGCAGGGTGTCCATCTGCTCAAGCAGGGTATCGCCCATAACCGCCCGCACGAAATCGGCGATGAGCCTCTTCACGGGATCGAACTCCAGATTCACTCTTACGAAGCCGCGACTCAGTCTCCTCCTGGCCCATCGTTCTTGTCAGCATGCTGCTACTGTAATATATCACCGAGCAAAAGACAATTGGTGAAGGAGCTTCGCAGTGGATCCGGCAGGACGATTTCGGCGAGATGATGATCGGCTTCGGTGACCATGCGCCCGACTATAGCCGAGGCAGCCACCTCTGTAAAGCAGCCCGTTGGCGTTCAGTGGCGCTCCGAAACCTGCGCTATCGTGCTCACCACTTTTATCGCCGTCTGCTTACGATTTACGGGAAGGGCGGCATTA
>JAGWRQ010000253.1 GCA_028869615.1 Candidatus Methylomirabilota bacterium
CATTCCTCGCCACGATCAAATACTGCGCGGTTACAGTGGCCTGTTCGCCTTTGATCTCGACCTGCAGGTTCTTGAGCCGGTAGATGATCTGGTCTCGCCCGGTAAACCCCTTGACGTAGGCATTGCGGATGGCCTGGTAATCCAGAGCTCCCTTCTCTCGGACGCGGGTCGACAGGGTGGCCATCACACGCTCTACATCGGCTTTTTCATAGGCGTCAACATACTCGTCGAGTAAGGCGTCGATCTCCTGCCGATCCAGAGCCTTCGGCTCGGACACGAGAGGTGGGAGGGCCTGGGCCAGTAGCACTGGACCCGCCGCTAACCGTTCAGAGACGGTCGGGTCGCCGGATGAGTCAGATTGACTCGCTGGGAGGCCGGAAGGCTGGGAGACGTGAGGCAAATGTTTTACACGTTCCCGCTTCGGCTGGTGATTCACATGAGGGGTGACGGACGCATCGAGAGAACGGGGTCGATCTCGTGTCAGTCTTGCAGGTGGAAGGTCATTGACGGGGGTAGGGGACGGAAGAGTGACCGCGGCTACAGGCTGAACCGTCTTAAGATATCGCTGCGGTCCTTCCGGAGGTCGATTGGACAGCGCCACCAGAATCAATCCGGCCGCCGCCACCGATGCGGCCGCAATGAGTGCCGGCGCTCGATGACGCGTCAGACGCGGAGATTGTGGCGGCATGGGAAACGGTACAGGTGAAACGGGTGGGATCTGGACAAGGCCGCTTTGCTGCCGCGCAAGCAGCTCGCGGCGTCTTCGCTCATCGTAGGCGTGTCGTCGCGCAGGGTCTTTCAAGGTGTGGTATGCCTCGTTCAAACGCGCCGCTTGTCGCGTGAACCAGTCGGCATTTTCCGGGTGACGGTCAGGATGATACAGACTCAGGCGACTGAGCCAGGCTTCCTTGATCTCCTCACCCGTTGCGGTCGGAGCGACCCCAAGGATGGTATACGGGTCGTCGGCGCCGGGAGTGTCCAGGCAGGCGAGGAGGAAGGCCGCCCTGGAGGCGATCTCGTGCACGGAGAGCCCTTGACGCTCCGCTACCTGCCGGGTGTTCTGAAAAAACTCCGATCGTTCTCCCTTACTGATCTCTACCAGAAGGGCGATGAGTCGCTGCCTGTCCAGACAGAGGGCAGATGTGTCGGGAATCGGATTGCCGTCGGCTAATGCCTCGATCAGCCGAAGGCAATCCGATTCATTCGGGTCAACAGCGCTTGAATGCTGCGTTATACGTGGCATGTTTTACCGTCAGCCTTGAACTTTGAACATTGAATTGTGGACCTCACTCTACCTTTGTCAGAGAGACATTGTCGATCCATGCCGACCCGGAGAGCGGGGGGAGAAAGGGAGGTGGAGGATCGCTATGGACTCTGAGCGTAACGGTCCGGGCGGCGTCGGATGTTCGAAATCTTGCCGCAACCGAGGTCCAGTTCCGCGTCCCTCCGATCGCATCGGTTCTGGCAAGCGTCCCATCCTTGGGGTCGATCACCTCGACAGTAATCCCCTGAGACCCGGCGAGCCCATCGGTTTTGATGTGGGCCTGAAGAGCGTAGGTGGAATGAGGCTGAACCGGGATGAGCTGCGAGACGTTCGAGAAGTCAGTGCGGCTTTTGGTGAAGGAGAGCCTGATGGATCGGCGTCCTGTGTAGGCCATGAAGGGATCGAGAGTGGCGGCGACTCCAGGCGCGCCTCCGATCTTCCAGTCGAAGCCTCTGCCCACGGTCGCGTCCCGTTCGAAGCTCCCATTCGAAATGAGATTTGATTCAGTCGGCGCGTTATCGAATGCGATCTGCTTTGTGACGGTGGTCCACAATTGGCGCGCCGGGCCAAGTTGGTCGGTCAGTATGAAGAGATCGACTACACGGAGCTGCAGGTACAGATCAATCGGCTCTCCGGTGCGAGCGGCCATTTCATGCAGCCGATTCCACACCGCAAGAGCCTGATCGCCGAGGTTGTGATCGAACAGGTAATTCGCGTAGCTCGTATAGTGGGGAACATCGGATGGGATGACCGTATTCAGCACCTCTTCTGGGGGGAGCAGTCTGCGCGCCAGTTCGTACCCTTTTGTAAGGTCGGAGGGGTTGTTTGCGGCTGAAAGAAACCGGGCTAATGCGTCCAGTGTCTTGGGGACCTGTTCCTGGTCCAAATACGCAACGGCAGTCTCCCAAAGAAGCGCTGAGTTGTCGGGGTCGAGGTGTGTGGCGAGGCGGAATGCCTGATCGGCCTCCGGTCGCTGACCGATCCTCTCGTATAGCTTCCCGAGGTGCAGCCAGGAGACGCTATCGAGCGGATTATCGCGCAGGATTGACCGATAGGCAATGAGCGCCGCAGGGTAATCCCTGAGCAGCAGACTGTAGTGATACAGTGTGGCGAGCGTGACGCGAATGCGGTCATTGCCGGGATCAATAGCAAG
>JAGWRQ010000254.1 GCA_028869615.1 Candidatus Methylomirabilota bacterium
AGCCGAACCGTGAAGGTGCTGCCACGGCCTTCGCCCTCAGAGACGGCAGCAATCGTTCCGCCGTGGAGTTCGACAAGCTTCTTGGTCAAGGCGAGACTCCGACAGGTTACGCGTCATGGCAAGATCGCTCACGCCTACCTCCCTCATCTCTATGGCTGCGGCGCACCGGAAACGTCAACTCGCCCGCGCATGGGACTGAATCACTATCGCCTTCAGGACCGATATGTATTCAGTAGTTATACTTACTATGTTAACGGTTGCCCCTCTCCGTCAATACGCATAATGGCGTATATGACATGATCTAATTCCTAGGAGCGGGAACAAGGGGAAGCTGAACCGTCATCACAACCGGCCTCAGCCAGGACGAATCGCCTTGCATTGCACACATGGATATTAATGAGTATAATCACATATTATTATTTGTGACTTGTCAATATATTTTATAAATAAGATGAATTCCAGATATATTAGTAGTATTACATATCGATAAGCAGATTTAAGCAGATAAGTAAACAGAATACGACCTGGAAGAGCAGCTTACAGGAGACTTCCTTAGAGGCGGTCTTCGGAACCTATGATAAGGACACGGTAGCCCAGCGAGGCTAGGCGATCTGCGGCGGCCTTGGCCTCGGCGCGTGAGGCGAACTGTCCGACCCGAATTCGGTAGTAGACCTCCCCACCGACCTGCGCCTTCACGAGATGAACACCCGACACCTTTTGCTCCAGCTCCGCCTTCAGCGCAAGCGCGTTCGACTCCGCGACAAACGAGGCCACCTGTATCGAATAGCTGGCCTGGCCTGGAGCCGGCTGCGGCGCCTGGGTCAGCCGAACCCTGACGGGCGCCACACCGGGCCCCGTCACCCCGAGCAGCCTAGCCGACGCATACGACAGATCGATGATCCGACCGTCCACGAACGGCCCGCGGTCGTTGATCCGGACCGTGAGGGAACGGCCGTTGGTGAGATTGATCACCTCAACCCAGCTTCCGAGCGGGATCTCGCGATGGGCGGCTGTGAGCTGGTACATATCATAGACCTCGCCGCTGCTGGTGCGGCGACCATGGTACGGATGACCGTACCAGGACGCCAGGCCCGTCTCGCCCGACGGGTCCTCCCAGGCTCGCGGCCCTTGGCTAATCAAGGCGCACGAGGTCAGGAACAAGAGCAACAACAGCGGTAGCGCGAGCATTGCGGGTTGGCGCGTTATACGCACGTCTCACTCTCCTTGATAACGTCCAGGAAAAGCTGTCGAAGGTGTCGCGACAAGAATCGCTGCAGAAGGGGATTGCGCCAGAGCGCCTGGCCTCTGATGCTCCCGAGGTAGGGGATTTCCCCTAAGACCGGGATCGGCAAGAGGCGGTGGAGGGCCGAAAGATTGGTGGTGTGGGCAGGTGATCGTTCGGGCGTCGCGCGATTCACGATGGCCCCCATCACCGGGACGCGGGTGGCACGCGCAGCCTCGACCGTAAGCCTGGCATGGTTGAGCGCGCCGAGCCTGGACCCGATCACGATAAGCAGCGGGAGTCGCAGCCGGGTTGCAAGATCGAGGAACGACAGTTCTTCGGTGATAGGAACCAGCAAGCCACCTGCGCCCTCGACCAGCATCATGGCATGTCGATCGGCGAGGCGACCGAAGCGCTCCAGCAGCCGGTCGATCTCGATGCATCGTCGTGACCGCTCAGCCGCGACCAGAGGAGCCAGCGGCTCACGGAAGCGGTACGGGTTGATCAGGTCGAGGGCGTCCCGCGATCCTGCCGCCTCACGCAGCGTCAAGGCATCCAGCGGCCGCAACAGACCATTTCGGGTTGGGCAGCCGGTCTCGACCGGCTTCATCACCCCGGCATCGATCCCACGAGCCCGCAGCGCATGCGCAAGCCCGGCCGTGATCAGCGTCTTGCCGACGCCCGTGTCAGTCCCGGTGATAAACAGACCCCTGACAGCCGCGCCTCTCATTTCTCGGTCACAGCGGTGATGGAGTCGCCGACAATTCGAACCATCCTGACGATGTCTCTGCGAGAGATCGACAGGGGCGGCATCAGGACGATGACATTGCCCAGCGGCCGGACGATCAGCCCTCGGCGTCTGGCCTCGAGGATCGTCCGAATCCCAATCTTGGCCTCGTAGGGGTATGGCTTCCCCCGCTCGGGGTCCTCCATCAGCTCGATCCCGACCATGAACCCAACCTGCCGGATGTCGCCCACGTGCGGCAGTGATCGCAGCAACTCGAGTTCCCGACGGAGCAGGGCGATCTTGGGCTGCAGCCGTTTGAGGGTCTGCTCCCGCTCAAAGCACTGGAGGTTGGCCAGAGCGGCGGCGCAGGCCAGCGGGTTGGCGGTGTAGCTATGGCCGTGGAAGAAACTCTTCTTCTCGCCGTAGGGGGCGCAGAAACCGTCAAAGATCTGCTGCGTCGTCAGCGT
>JAGWRQ010000049.1 GCA_028869615.1 Candidatus Methylomirabilota bacterium
CTTATCGCCGTTTAGCGCATTGGTCGCGCCTAATACTAAGTCCTTGGCGAGGTGGGCGCGGGCGGAAATTCGGATAGCATTTAGCAAACCATCGCCTTCGATTTTTATTGCCAACGTTGTATCTACTGCGCGTTGAATTGGTTTCCGAAAGTCAAATGCGTCAACGCAGTAAGGGCTAGAATGGGCGTGAAAAGAAGTAGGCAGCCAACCGTTGCCGTCGCCGAAATAATGAGGTCAATCGTGTTTTGGTGCAAAGACTTTGTAGCCGTAGTAATTAAAGTCGGTAAAACCAAGTTCGATAAACGTCTCATACTGGAACGGGATTAACCGCGTCTTGGCTGTGATGATGTTCCTTTCGCGCAAGGCATTGATAGCCGAGACTTGCATTTCGTCTATTAAGCCAGTTTCCATCATCTCGCCAATGAAAACGTCTATATTCTGTGGCAATTGCGTCGAATGGATGTCATCCGGTATCACTTCTACCACATGGCTGAGATGATTGGCTTGAATACTTCGCGCCAAGCAAGACGCTAACAACGTGTTAACTTCAACCGCGTAACCTTTCTTCGCGCCTGCTTGCGCGGCGAAGAAGGACAAAATTCCTGAGCCTGCGCCCGCATCTAAAACGATGTCGCCTTGCTTGACAATGGCTTGAATGGCGGCTTGAAAAGTGATCGTGCGCTTGAAGTCCAACAAGCATTGATATGGAAAGTCCGTATTTGACCAGATTCCCATCTTCCCCCTGCTACTTCTCCCATCCTTCGCTTTGATAAACGGCAAGCACCAAAGCGCAGACAGGTTTATCGCGGCACTCAATCCCGACAATCTCTGACTCAATAGAGCCGTAAGGGCGGGGACGACTTGCAATCATGGATTCCAGTGTGGCCTGAATATCTCCTTCAACGTGAGCGCGATCTGAACCATGTATTTCGACAAACAATCCGCGTCCGCTACTTTTATCTTGCGTCCATCCTAAACCTGCCCATGCGCTCTTGCCTTGCTGTTGTTCATCATGTCGCGCCATGACGAGATAAAGCCGATAACCGTACTCGTCGGCCGGCGTAACATATTTAGCTCGTTGGATTACGCTCTCGGCTGGGATGACTGACGAAAGACAGATAAGATTATAATGAGCTACTCCTGCGCCGATGAGCGCTGCGTCAAATGCGGCAAGTGGAGTCAAACCTTCGCCTGTGCCTGTTATGACATATATTCGCATGAACGCTCCTCCGCTCGGCGGAAACACCATACCCAATTCCGGGGCTGCCAGAATCGCGCGGAGCTTATAAGGTCTCTCTCTCTCTCTGTCTGTCAAGTTTAAAACGCCTAACATCGTGGAAAACAGAGCAGTCATGGTATTCATCAGCCAATTCTATCTTGGCATACCGCACACTCACGAGTTGGCCTGTAGCCTGCCGATATGCGACGCGCAGGCTCCTTCCGATTCCTTCGGCTGGATCCCTCCCGATGCCTACGGCCTCGTGCCATACTCAGGAATGCATCGGACTATCGTTCACCCACACCAGATTCAGAAGAGCCTTTTTTCTCGGGCGAAATACTGGTTGATGAATACGTCAAAACTGTGTTACGTATGTTGGCTCACAGACCTGAGGTTGTGATGAACAGACCGCGCCGCCTTCCGGGGAACAGGCGTTTGCGTACAGGGGCTATAATAAGGAAGGGACGCCCCTTGTGGACTCCCCCCCGATAGCCTCTGGGTGGGAGGAAGGAACATAGCTACCCCCTTCTCCAGACGGGATGTTGAGATCCCTCGTACCTACGCTCATTCTGGAAGAACCGAATTGTTGAGGTTGACTGGCCCAAGACATATTGCGAGAAACACCGGCGGCCCGCTGAGGCCCTTGCGCCGCAAAAGCAGTTTTCTAGACAGAGGCTTGACCGTATGGTATAGTTTTTTTGGTTCTCACTCCGAGGTTCAAGCGAGAGTGGCGGAATGGCAGACGCGCTGGACTTAGGATCCAGTCCGCTTTTGGCGGATGGGGGTTCAAGTCCCCCCTCTCGCACCATGACTGTGACTTATGGTTTCAAAGCGCCCATGAAAGTAGATATCGAAGAGATCAGTAGCACCAAACGCGCACTTCGAATCGAGTTACCCGCTCAAAGCCTTTCGGAGAAGCTGGAGACGGTGTATCTGCACCTGGCTAAAAGGGTTCGCCTGCCGGGCTTTCGCCCAGGTAAGGTACCGCGAGATCTGCTGCGTTCGCGCTTCAAGGATGAGGCCACGCAGGAGGCCCTCAAGGCACTGATCCCGGAAAGCTATGGTCAGGCGCTCAAGGAGGCCAATCTGGATCCGGTGAGCGAGCCTACGCTGGAGGAGATGGTCTGCGAGGAGGGGAAGCCTCTCAGCTACCGGGCTACCTTCGACGTGAAGCCCGCGCTACAGCTCTCGGGCTACACGGGGCTTGAGGTGTACAAGGAGAAGATCGAAGCGACGGACTCAGATGTCGATCAAGCCCTGGAGCATTTTCGAGAGCGAGCGGCAGAATACGTACCGATGGATGGCTGGCCCGCTCTGCAAGAAGACCTTCTGGTAATAGACTATGAAGGTTTTGCCGGCGGTAAACCGCTCAAGGACGTAAGTGGCCGGAATACCTCGATCCTTCTCGGCGCCCACCAGTTCATTCCCGAGTTTGAGACCCAACTCCATGGCCTCAAGAAAGGTGAGATCAGGGAGTTTTCCCTGGAATTTCCGACCGATTACGGGCGACGGGAGCTGGCGGGAAAGCACGTACTCTTCAGGATCGCCGTTAAAGAGGTGAAGAAAAAACGGGTGCCGTCACTGGATGATGATTTCGCGAAGACAGTTGGCGAGTGCGAGGATGTCCGGACACTCAGGGAGAAGGTGAAGCAGGATCTGCTGGCGCACAAGGAGCGAGAGCAGGTGGCGCGTTTGAAGGGCCAGATCATGGAGAAGTTACGGGCTGCTCATCCCTTTGATCCTCCGGAGTCGCTGGTGGATGCAGAGGTCGAGGCAATCCTCGCCGATCTGAGACGGGACGTCAGCGGACACAGGACGGCTTCTGCTCAGCGTGAAGAAGAGACGATGCGGACCAAGGCGAGAGAACTGGCTTCAAGACGTGTGCAAAACTCTCTCTTACTGGAAGCCGTGGCAAAGCAGGAAGGGCTTGTCGTATCGGAAGAGGAATTGCAGAAAGAGGTCGAATCGGCGGCCGCCGCTTTGAACCGGAAACCGGAAGCCCTCCGCGAGCTGCTGCAGCGGGAGGGGCGGATTGAGGCCATTCGAATGCAATTGCTGGAGCGGAAGGCGCTCGATCTTCTGTACGAGCGGGCCAATGTTGTGGAAGGGGTCAATCTCGTGACCATCGCCTGAGTACTACGCAAAGGGAGTCGTACACCATGCAACTGATTCCAATGGTTGTCGAACAGACCAGCCGGGGTGAGCGAGCCTACGATATCTTTTCTCGCCTCCTGAAGGATCGGATCCTGTTCATCGGCACGCCGATCGATGACGCGGAGTCAAATCTGGTGATCGCCCAGCTCCTCTTCCTGGAAGCCGAAGACCCCGATAAAGATATCCACCTCTATATTAACTCACCGGGGGGATCGGTGACGGCATCCCTGGCTATCTATGACACCATGCAGTATATTAAGCCGGCCATCGAAACGATCTGTATGGGGCAAGCGGCCAGCGGCGCCGCGCTCCTGTTGGCGGCCGGCGCCAATGGGAAGCGCTATGCTCTCCCCCACGCGCGGATCATGATCCACCAGCCTTACGGGGGAGCCCAGGGGCAGGCGTCCGACATTCAGATTCAGGCGAAAGAGATCCTTCGGATGCGACAGGAACTGGACCGGATTATCGCCAACCACACCGGTCAGCCGCTGGAGCGGATTGAGAAAGACAGCGACCGCGACTTTTTCATGTCGCCTGAGGAAGCCAAGGAATACGGCCTGATTGACGAGGTGATCCACTCGCGCGAGGGCCTTTCATTATCGGCCACAATCCCAGCGCCATAGATGATCCGAATGTTGAACCAACTCGTCCGGAATGTCGCCAATTACAGCCGTGCCAACCACCATGATGAGACACATCGTCACGATTCAGGTCACAGGACAGTTTCGTGTTCCAGGCAGCATGGCGGAAGCGGAGACCCGTCGTGGTGGGCCTTGCACGTAACACTTCGCGGTCGAAGCCTGGAATGCCAGGGGGAGGAGTAGATGGCCAAGGCAGTTAAAGGCGGGGGAAAGCTCACTTGCTCCTTTTGCGGAAAAAGTCAAGATGACGTCCGGAAGCTGATCGCCGGTCCTACGGTCTACATCTGCGACGAGTGCATCGAGCTCTGCAACGACATCATCGCTGAGGAATGGGAGGAGGAAAAGGGCAAGAGCTTAGGCGAGCTTCCCAAACCGTCCGAGATCAAATCGATCCTGGATCAGTATGTTATCGGCCAAGACCGGGCCAAGAAAAGCCTGGCGGTCGCCGTCCACAACCACTATAAGCGCGTCAATGCCCGGATGACGTTTGACGACGTCGAGCTGACTAAGTCGAATATTCTCCTCATCGGTCCAACCGGATGTGGCAAGACGCTGCTGGCGCAAACCCTGGCCAAGATCCTGGACGTGCCGTTCACCATCGCCGATGCCACCACCCTCACTGAGGCGGGATATGTCGGAGAGGACGTGGAGAATATCATTCTTCGACTGTTGCAGGTCGCAGACTACGATGTGGAGCGGGCCGAACGAGGAATCATCTATATTGACGAGATCGATAAGATCGCGCGCAAGTCCGAAAATCCATCCATCACGCGGGACGTCTCCGGGGAGGGAGTCCAGCAGGCCCTTCTGAAGATCCTGGAGGGAACCGTGGCCAATGTCCCGCCGCAGGGCGGGCGGAAGCATCCTCAACAGGAGTATTTGCAGGTTGACACAACGAACATCCTGTTTATCTGCGGCGGAGCATTCGTCGGACTGGAGAAGGTCATCGAACATCGGACCGGTCAGAAGTCGATGGGATTCGGCGCCGAGATCCAGGCAAGGCGAGGAAGGCGTGTCAGCGAGCTGCTGGCCAATGTTCAGCCGGAAGACCTGCTTCGATATGGTCTCATCCCAGAGTTAGTGGGGCGACTTCCGGTGATGGCGGTCGTGCACGAGCTTGACGAAAAAGCGCTGGTGCGGATCCTTGTAGAACCGAAGAACGCGTTGTTGCGACAGTATCAGCGGTTCTTCGACTTTGAGCACGTGAAATTGACCTTTACCGACGATGCGATCAGCGCTGTAGCTCAGGAGGCATCGAAGCGGCAAACCGGCGCCCGCGGCCTCCGGGCGATCCTTGAAGAGATTATGCTCGACATCATGTATGAGGTCCCCTCACAGTCAGGAATTGCGGAATGCATCGTCAACCGCGAGACCGTGGTCGAGCGGAAATCACCTATCATCCTCTATAAGAAGAAGGCCGAATCAGCCTGATCGGCCAGACCCATTCCGGATTGCCGGCACCCTTTTTTACCCCTGGTTCCTTATTCGGTAATTCGACACCTTCAATTCGGTCGCTCCTCAGCAGTCTCTTGTCAGCTTCATGCGGTTGGGAGCGGGTTTTTGAATTGCTCGGAGGTACTTAGCATGATGTTTTATGTGCGGCGCCAACTGCTCACGGCAGGCTGCGTGATGCTCCTCCTCTCGGCCTCGGGATGCGCGACGTCCGATCTCTTTTCGGCGTTCGATCTCTTTTCATCGAAGTCGGTCGAGGCACCTGCCGGATCGGACCAGGAGTTGATGAGCCGGGCTGAGGAGGCCTTCGCCCTGAAGAAGTATGATGAGGGGCGCAAACAGCTACAGCGCCTGATTAACCAATTTCCTGAAAGCGAACTGATCCCGGCGGCTCGTCTGAACATAGGTCGTACCTACTTCGATGAGAAGAGGTACGATGAGGCGCGCACCGAGTATCAACGGTTCATCGAGCTGTTCCCGCAACATGAGCAGCTTGATGAAGCCCAATATTACACGGGACTTTCTTATTTCCGGCAGATGGAGAAGGTGGACCGTGATCAGACCATGACCAATAAGGCAGTGAAGGAGTTTCGATCTCTCATCAGTGAATTCCGTAACTCTCAGTTTGTGCCGGACGCGCAGGCCAAATTGGCGGAGTGCCTTCGGCAACTGGTTCAGAGGGAGCTGTACATCGGTAAGTTTTATTTTAACCGTGAGGCGTATGGCGCCGCGATCCCGCGGTTCGAGTTGATGCTGAAGGAATACGCTGGCTCCGAATACGACGACCAGGCCCTGTACTATCTTGGGGAGTCGCTCTGGGAACTTGAGCAGAAGGCGCCGGCCAAGGCTGCTTTTCAGCGTCTCATTGCGGAGTTTCCGGATTCTGACATGGCTTCGCTGGCCGCGAAACGGATCGGCGTGGCCTTCGTCCAAGGTCCGCGCCGCCGCAAACCATCCGCTGGTTTCCTGAGCGCTGTAACCACCTCGATGTCCGAGGCTATGTCAGAGTTGAAGGATGCTATCTGGGACAGTTCGATCTGGCAACCCGCGACCCCCTAGGATCTCACAGCAGATGCGGTCACCGTGTACGCATGGGTCATGTGCTGCTGCTCGGGATGAGAACGCTTGCACGGCGCTTCAGTGAATGCGCGGGACTAGCTACGCGAATCGATCACCATCCCTTGGACACGAGACCCGCGCGCTGCTCCGCCAATACCATCTGCTGCCGAAACGAGGTCTCGGGCAAAGTTTCCTCGTCTCCCCTGCGGTTCGCGATCTGATCCTGCGCACGGCAGACGTTGGACCGCAGGACCTCGTGGTGGAGATCGGTCCCGGTACAGGTGTCCTGACCGAGGGTCTGGCTGAACGGGCGGGCTGGCTGGTAGCTATTGAACGAGATCCGGGACTTCATCGACTGCTGATAGAGCGCCTGGGAGATCGCCCCAGGGTTTCATTGATCTGCGATGATGCCATCGGCTTCGATTTCGTCAGCGTACTCGATGAAATGTTCCCGGCACATAAACAGGCCAAGCTGGTTTCAAACCTCCCCTACTCGGTGGCCACCCCCATGATCCTTCAGTTGATCTCACTGCGGCAATGCTTTTCCTTCCTCCTGGTGATGGTGCAACGAGAGGTGGCGCAGCGGCTCTTGGCAGCCCCCGGCGAAGAGGGATACAGTGCTTTGACGCTCCGTTGTCGTTACGAGACGGAAGCCTCAGCGGTGGCGCCTGTCTCCAGGACAGCCTTCTATCCGAGACCTGCAGTGGATTCTACTCTCGTTCGCCTTGATCTGCTGCCCGGGCCCAGGGTGGCAGTGCAATCTCCTGATCTGCTGTTTCGCATCGTACGGGCTGCGTTCGGGCAGCGCAGGAAGATGTTGCGCAATGCGTTGCTCCACGCCGGCATCCTGGCGGAGCCCACAGCCCTGGAGCGGACCCTGGTAGATGCGGGCATCGACCCGAAGCGTCGCGGCGAGACCCTGCACCTCGATGAGTTTGCTCAACTCGCCAATCGTCTGTACGCGATGCACGTCGTCTCACCTCAACAGGCCCTTCCGGGAGCAGGAGACGTTGCGCACAGCAAAGCCTGAAGCAATTACGCGGGTAGGCCTGCGATGAGAATTTCAGCCATCGGGGAGTTCGCCCTGATCGAGCGGATCAGGAGCATCCTGCCCCGGCCGCACGATGCCATTCTTGACATCGGCGACGACTGCGCCGCGTTGCGGCCCACAGCAGGCAAAGATCTTCTGCTTACGACCGATCTGCTCGTTGACGGGGTCGATTTCACGCCGCAGACCATTACGCCCTTTCGTCTCGGGCGCAAGGCGATGGGAGTCAATCTCAGCGATATTGCCGCCATGGGGGGCCTGCCGCGCGCCGCGCTTGTCACGTTGGCAATCCCGCCTGATGAAGAGATCGAGTTCGTCGATGAGCTCTATCGTGGTCTTCGGGAGGAAGGCGCGCGATTCGCAGTCGAGGTCATCGGCGGCGATCTGTCCGCCTCTTCCACCCTGATGATCGGCGTGACCTTAGTAGGAGAAGTGGAGGCAGGAAAGGCTGTCACACGTTCCGGGGCGAAACCGGGAGAACGGATCTGGGTAACAGGCCGGTTGGGTGCAGCGGCGGCGGGTCTTGTGGCGCTCAAGGCCGGCTGCCGCCTCCGAGACAATCGGATCGAGACCCCATTTGAAGCATCCGACTCTCTCCAAGAGGCTATCAGACAGGCCATCGAACGACATCTCTGCCCTATCCCAAGGATCCGGGAGGGAAGGACCCTGGCGGAGGCCGGAGCGGCGTCGGCAATGATTGATCTGAGCGATGGGCTGGCTTCTGATCTGGCACATCTATGCCGCGAAAGCGGGGTCTCGGCAACAATCAGAGAGGATCGGATTCCAATCGACCAGACAGCATCCGCCATCGCGCGGCGCTTCGGCCAAGAGCCGCTTACCTTGGCGCTGCAGGGCGGAGAAGACTTCGAGTTGCTCTTTACCTCGTCGTGGGAGCCTGCCGATATTGCCGCGATATTCCCTGATGCGGCGGCTGCCACAGCGGTTGGAACGGTCGAAGAAGCGGGTTACGGATGTCGGCTCGAACAGCGAGACGGCAGAACGGTTACACTGACCGGTGGGTACGATCATTTCCGACACCAGCAAGAACGCATGCGGAATCAAGATCCGGTCCTGCACCGGCATTGGTGAAATACGTGGCTGTCAGCTATAAGCTGTTGGCTGTCAGCTTTAGTAAGGAGGGATAGAAATGAGGATGCTGAGAGAGATATTTCATAGCCTTCAGATGCTGGGATCTGTTATCGGCGCCGGCTTCAGGGGGGTCGTCACGATCATGGCCTTTACTGAGGGCGGCCTGATGCGGCAGTTTTATCTTTCGAGGCGGATCATCGCGCTTTCCTGCGTTGTGCTGATCGGCCTGACCGTCGGCTCGACCGTGACCCTGCTCAACCTGGTTCAGGGCCAGTATTACCTGACCCGTGTGAAATATTTAGAGCGGGAAAACCGCGCGATGACCTCGCTCCTGCAAGGGCAGGCTGAGCAACTGAGCAAACTTAAGGTCGAGATGGCGAAATTGAAGGAGTTCGAAGAGAGCGTGCGGCAGGTTGCCGGTCTCAGCGTCGCATCCGAACTCCAGACAGGCGAGCCTGCACCTGCCAGCGGACGCGGGCCCTCACGGGGCCGTCAACCGTGACTACCTTACTATGCCTTAGCGAATGGAGTCGCCAGCACTGCGTCCGGCCCTAACGCTTCCTCGATCCGGAGCAGTTGATTATACTTGCAGGTCCGTTCGGTTCGACTGAGGGAGCCGGACTTGATCTGACCGGCGCCCGTCGCCACCGCCAGATCGGCTATTGTCGTGTCCTCGGTCTCACCCGACCGATGCGAGATCACGGTCCGGTACCCAACAGACCGCGCCAACTCCATTGCCTGGAGTGTTTCAGTCAGCGTCCCAACCTGGTTGAGCTTGATGAGAATGGCGTTAGCAACGCCCTCCTCGATCCCGCGGGCCAGCCGGTGGATGCTCGTAACAAAGAGGTCATCGCCCACCAGTTGCGTCTTCTTCCCAAGCTCGGCAGTGAGCTCCTTCCATCCCCGCCAGTCATCCTCGGCCAAGCCGTCCTCGATCGAGACGATCGGATACTGGCGGATCCAGTCGCTGTAGAAACGGACCATCCCTTCAGCGTCCCGGGCCGAGCTGTCGGATTTCCTGAAGACGTACTTGCCCCCATCGAAGAACTCACTCGCCGCCGGGTCAAGCGCCAGCGCGATGTCACTGCCGGGCCGATACCCGGCCTTTGCGATCGCCTCCAGGATCAGCTCAATCGCTTCAACGTTTGAGCGCAGGCGCGGCGCAAAACCGCCTTCATCGCCCACCGTGGTGCTGTAACCTCTCCCAGCCAAAACACTACCCAGCACGTGGAAGGTCTCCGCCCCGAACCGGATAGCCTCAGCAAAGGTAGGCGCCCCGACAGGAACAATCATGAACTCCTGGAAGTCCACGTTGGTGTCGGCGTGCGCCCCGCCATTGATGATGTTCATGAGGGGAACCGGAAGGGTCGTCGCTGTCGAGCCACCCAGATACCGGTACAGCGGAAGACCCCGTCCGGCTGCGGCGGCCTTCGCAACGGCAAGCGAGACGCCCAACACCGCATTGGCGCCCAGCCTAGCCTTGTTCTCGGTCCCGTCAAGCGTGATGAGCGCCTGGTCGACCGCCGCCTGCTCATCAGCCTGCTTGCCCACCAGAACAGGGGCGATGAGGTCGTGGATATGACGGATCGCCTTTTGTACCCCTTTCCCCGCGTAGCGGGTTGGATCCCCATCCCTCAGCTCCAGCGCTTCGTGCCGGCCGGTCGAGGCCCCGGATGGCACGGCGGCCCGCCCGATGGAGCCGTCTTCCAACACGGCGTCCACTTCTACGGTCGGGTGGCCTCGGGAGTCGAGAACCTCCCTGGCGATAAGCCTCGCGATCTGCGTCATGGATACAACCCCCTAAGTCGCTTGCCGTCAGCCACCCTCTTGATAGCCAGCATCAGCGCGGCAGTCCGAAGGTCAACCTGCTCCTTGCGAGACATCGCCATGACCCGCTGGAACGCGGCGATCATGACCTCCGCCAGACGTTCGTTGATCTGATGCTCGTGCCAGAAATACTGCTGCAAATCTTGCACCCATTCGAAATACGAGACCGCCACGCCGCCGGCGTTGGCGAGGATGTCGGGGATCACGGCCGTCCCTTTCGCCGCCAGGATCTGATCGGCCTCCGGTGTCGTCGGCCCATTCGCCCCCTCGGCAACGATCCGAGCCCGTATCCGATCGGCGTTCTTCTGGGTGATCTGTCCTTCCGTCGCGGCAGGAACCAGGATATCGCAGTCGAGCTCAAGGAGCGCCTCGTTGGAAATCCGATCGCCATCACGGTGCTGGGTGACAGAGCCTCCCTCAGCATCCTCAGCCAGCACCTTGGCAATATTAAGCCCGTTTGCGTTGTAGATCCCGCCCTTACTATCGCTCACCGCGATCACCTGGCAGTCTTCCTCGTACAACAGCCTGGCCGCGATAGCGCCGACATTACCAAAGCCCTGGACTACCACCCTCGCCCCTTTCAACGGCATGTCTTGCTCCCTCGCCGCTGCCTTCACAGTATAGTAGACGCCACGTCCAGTAGCCTCGGCGCGGCCCAGCGACCCCCCCAGCAGGAGCGGCTTGCCGGTAACCACACCTGGCGTCGTGATGCCTCGGTGCATGCTGTAGGTATCCATCATCCAGGCCATGATCTGCTCATTAGTGTAGAGATCAGGGGCCGGGATATCCTGCTCCGGGCCGATGACGAGAAGGATCTCAGAGGTATAGCGGCGCGTCATCCGTTCAAGCTCACCCTGCGACATCCGAGTGGCGTCGCAGCAGATTCCCCCCTTCGCGCCTCCGTACGGAAGGCCGATCAGCGCACACTTCCAGGTCATCAGCATCGCCAGAGCCGTTACCTCATCGAGGTCCACACCTGGATGGTAGCGGATCCCGCCCTTCGTCGGGCCCAAGGTCAGGTCATGCTGCACCCGAAAGCCGGTGAAGACTTCGAGCCGCCCATCGTCCATCAGGGTCGGAACCGACACGACGAGAGACCGCTGGGGCTTCCGTAGCCGCTTGTGAATGCCCGAGTCGAGCGCAAGTCGCTCCGCCACCGAATCCAGTTGCGCCAGCGCAACCTCCAGCATACTATAACGAGCTTCTTGCAGCTTTGCCGTCATTCTGATGTCCTCTGCTCTCACTTGGTCACTATTGCCTGTGGCTGCACGCCGAGCACAACGACACTACGCACTGCCATCACTCCACAAACAACAGCGCCTCAAATTTGATGCGGATATTATCACGTCCAACGCTCCATGACCAGATGAAACACGTGCGTCACTACCCAAGGCTCCACTTTCCACATGACACCAAAAGGCATGAGATCATCATATGGTTTCGTGAAGGGGGGAATGAGACTTGACAATTTATGGGAAAGTGGGTATATTTCTTTTGCCCACAAGATAGGGATAAGAAATAAGGATATGCCTTGATCGAGCGGTGGGAGTGAGGCTGAAGGAGATAACACAATGATGTCATCCAATGAAGCTTTGTTGGACGAGCATTTCACACCCGTTGGAAAGGGCACCTTGGACAGTAAAAAGCGCATCGCCCTCAGCAAGGCTATCGAAGCCCTGCAAGCCGTAATAGGCGAGGACGTAGAAAGGCTACGCTTCAAGATCGCTTGCAACAAGGCGGGCCAGATCCTGCTCTCTCCAGAAGCTACCATTCCACTCCATGAAGTCTGGCTTTACAACAACAAGGCCGCACTCGAGAGCGTGCGCCGAGGCTTAGAAGAAGCCGGACGCGGCAAGGCGCGTAAGATCGGCTCGTTTGCTAAGTACGCCAACGACAAGATCGATTAGCGGTTGAATTTGCTTCGATTTACGCTGACATTTACGCCGACCGCAGGCAAGCAACTAGAGGCGCTTGAGCGAGATAAGGGCCTTGAGAAACGCCTGAAGGCGGTACGAAAGACCCTCGGCCTCATGGAAACCAACCTGCACCATCCGAGTCTCAATACCCACGAATACAAAAGCCTGAAGGGTCTGCAGGGTGAAAAGGTTTTTGCATCCTACGCAGAGCGTAAGACGCTGGCGGCCTACCGGATCTTCTGGCATTACGGGACCAAGCGGGGTGAGATCATCGTTATCGCTATCACGCCTCA
>JAGWRQ010000255.1 GCA_028869615.1 Candidatus Methylomirabilota bacterium
CAGCGGCCGCCGCCGATCACCTTCCAGTACCAGACCCACGCCTCCGGATTGATCGGCTCGCCGACAGTACCGAGCAGGCGGAGGCTCGAGAGGTCGCACCGCTTCGGGTACTCTTCGCCCCACTTCATAAAGGTGCGGATCGCCGTCGGCGCCGTGTAGCAGATCGTAATCCCGTGCTTCTCGATGAGACGCCAGAAGCGATCCTTATCAGGGTAGTCCGGGCTGCCCTCGTACATGACAGTGGTGGCTCCGTTAGCCAGCGGCCCATAGACGACGTATGAATGACCCGTGACCCAGCCCACATCGGCGGTGCACCAGTAGACATCGTTGTCCTGAATATCGAAGACCCACTTGTGCGTGGCGACCACTCCGGTCAGGTAGCCGCCCGTCGTATGGATGATCCCTTTCGGTTTGCCGGTCGAACCGGAGGTATAGAGGAGAAAGAGCATATCCTCGGCATCCATGATCTCGGGGGTGCATTTGGCCGGCGCGTCCTTGATAAAATCGGTCCACCAGACGTCCCGGCCCGGCGCCATGTCTACGGCCTGCCCGGTCCGCTTCACCACGACCACCGTCTTGACGCCGGGACACGCTCTGAGCGCCTCATCGGTGTTCTTCTTGAGCGGCACCACCGCGCCGCGACGGTAGCCGCCATCGGCCGTGATCACGAGGGCCGAGTCGGCGTCGAGGATCCGGTCCCGGACCGCCTCCGGTGAGAAGCCGCCGAAGATCACGCTGTGGGGAGCGCCGATGCGCGCGCATGCCAGCATCGCGATGGCGACCTCCGGAATCATCGGCATATAGATGGTGATCCGATCCCCTTTCTTGACGCCGTGCCGCCTGAGAGCCGCCGCAAAGCGGTTTACCTCGCGATAGAGATCCCAGTAGGTGAAGGTCCGGGTGTCGCCGGGCTCTCCCTCCCAGACGAGGGCTGCCTTGGTGCGCAGAGGGCCGTTCACATGGCGGTCGAGGCAGTTATAGGCGACGTTGAGCTTACCGCCCGCGAACCACTTCGCGTGTGGAGCCTTCCACTGGAGGACCCGCTTCCACGGCTTAAACCAATGAAGGGTCTTAGCCTGGCGCTCCCAGAATGTGACGGGATTTCTCGACGCCGCCTGGTAGATGGAGGCCTTGTTGACGACCGCGCGCTTGGCAAACGCCTTCGATGGGGCGAATTTTCTCCCTTCTTTCAGAAGGGCGCCGATTGGGGTATCGGTCTGGCTCTTTCTCCGGGCCACAGAATCCTCCCTTCGCTCATAACCAGGTATTAGCATTCAGCGCGCAGGCATCAGCCTTCAGCAAGAAACCGAGGAAACGATCAAGAGTCCGCAATACCGAGGTGAGGATCAGTCGATGATATGGTGGATTCGCTTCTCGTGCTGATGGCTGATCGCTGAGGGCTGACTTGCGCCGCCAAGGGCAGTCCGAAACTGGGCTATGGTGGCCACGTAGTCCGGGGTCCCGAAGACGGCGGAGCCTGCCACGAAGGTGTCGGCCCCGGCCTCCGCAATGCGGCGTACGTTCTCCACCTTCACGCCGCCGTCCACCTCCAGATCGATCGCCTTCCCGATGGCGTCGATCCGGTGTCGCAGGGCCGTGATCTTCGGCAGCACATAGTCGATGAAACTCTGGCCGCCGAAGCCGGGGTTCACGCTCATCACCAGCACCAGATCCAACCGCTCCAGCACGTAGTCCAGCCAGGCGATGGGACTCGCCGGATTGAGGGAGACGCCTGCGCGACAGCCGAGGCTCTTGATGAGCTGGATGGTGCGATCCAGATGGCGGGTCGCCTCCGGGTGGACTGTGATGATGTCGGCTCCACTTTTCGCAAAGTCGGGAATGATCGGGTCCACCGGCTCGATCATCAGGTGGACATCCAACGGCTTTCTGGTGTGGGGCCGGACCGCGGCGACGACGGCCGGCCCGATGGTGAGATTGGGTACGAAGTGATTGTCCATCACATCGACGTGGATGTAGTCGGCGCCCGCCGCATCCACGGCGCGAACCTCTTCACCCAGCCGGGCAAAGTCGGCGGACAGGATCGAAGGGGCAAGCTTATAGGTCATCATGAACTGGCGCCCGGCTCATCCCGCCACCATGCTAGTTGACATGCGGATCGAGTTCGCCTTTAGCGTAGCGGCGAGCCATATCGTCCAGGGAGATCGAACGGATCTTGCTTGCGTGGCCGGCGCTCCCTAACTGTTCATAGCGGTCTTTACAGATCTGCCGCATGGCCTTGGTGGCCGCCGTCAGGAACTTGCGCGGATCAAAGTTCTTTTTGCCTTGCGCCAAATCCTGCCGGATGGCGCCGGTTGCCGCCAGGCGCAGATCGGTGTCGATGTTCACCTTCCGCAC
>JAGWRQ010000256.1 GCA_028869615.1 Candidatus Methylomirabilota bacterium
CATCCTAACTGCTTTCGGATATGTTTGATTTCTTCCCTGGACATTGTTCCTCCCTATGTTGAAACTATAGCAAATGCCTAAGCATGTATCAAGGTAGAAGACACACCCACGAACGGCGAGAGGCCACGTTGCCCCTTCACGAGTCCGTCATGACGAGCCCCGAAAACGGGGCGTGGCCACCTCCATGAGCCGTAGCGAGATTGCGTCGCTCCGTACGCAATGACACTCCCTGTCTGGTCGTGGGGAAACAGCTTGCCCACGCTTATCCTTCGCGCTACATTATCAGTGTGCATATCGGGTCTTGACTGTCCTGAGGAGTGACGGGATTGGGTAGTGGACGGAATAAGGGCTTAGTCGGTAATTGTGGGGGCGAGAAACCCAATGCCATACCAGGAGCAGGAAGCCGTGGGGCGACCTGCTCTTATCGTTTGCAGGAGGTAGATCGATGGAAGGGAAGAACTATATCGCAGGGAAATGGATGGAAGCGGCCGGGGGAGCCAGGTTTGAAAGTCGTAATCCCGCCAAGTTCGATCAGGTGTTGGGCGCTGTGGCCCTGTCGAATCGGGAGGACGCCGAGCAGGCGGTTGCCTCCGCCAAGGCGGCCTTTCCTGCCTGGCGCGCGCTGTCCCGGGTAAAGAGGGGGGAGTATCTCGAGCGCTTCGTCGAGGCGATCAAGGCCAAGACTGAAGAGATCACCCGCCTCGTGGCATCGGAGGCCGGTAAGGCGTATAACGAAGCGAAGGCCGATGTCGTCGAGGGGATCCACATGGCGCAGTACATGTCCGGTCACGCGCGGCTCTCTTCCGGTCAAGTAGTTTCCTCGGAGATCGCCGACAAGGACGCGTACATGTTCCGCAAGCCGAAAGGGGTGGTGACGGTTATCAGTCCGTGGAATTTCCCCTTTGCGATCCCGATCTGGCTGATTACGCCGGCCCTGCTCGAAGGGAACACGGTGGTCTTCAAACCATCCGGGAACACTCCGTTGGTGGGGGAGAAGATCGTTGAGTGCTTTGAGCGGGCCGAACTGCCTCCAGGCGTCCTGAATCTCATTCAGGGTACGGGAGAGGATGCGGGGTGGCCCTTGGTGACCCACCCCGACGTCGAGGTGGTGCTTTTTACCGGCTCGTATGACGTGGGATCACGGATCAAGGAGGCGTGCGTCAAGGACTATCGAAAGATGTACGCCTGCGAGATGGGCGGGAAGAATGCGATGATCATCTGCCAGGATGCCGACCTCGATCTGGCCGTCCGGGCAGCGATACTCAGCGCCTTTAAGACGACAGGCCAGCGCTGTACCTCGGCCTCTCGCCTTATTGTCCACGAGAGTCGGATGGAGGAGTTCGCGAAGGCCTTTGTCGCCATGGCGCGGCGGATCGTCATCGGCGATCCCCTCGATCCTCAGGTCTTCATGGGGCCGCTCATCAATGAGGCGGCAATGAAGAAGGTTGGCTTCTATAATCTGCTGGCGAAGCAAGAGGGGGCCCACGTGCTGCTGGACGGCGGGCGCCTGGAGGACGGAGCCTATCGGCACGGCTACTTCTTCAGCCCCTTCATCTATCGCATGGCGTATCGGAAAGATGCCAGGGTGCTTCACGAGGAGGTCTTTGGGCCGCATGTCGCCCTGATCCCCTTCCGAACGTTGGAAGAGGCGGTGGCCATCCACAATGATGTGGAGTACGGCCTGGCCTGCTCTGTGATCACCGAAGATTACCGAATCGCCAGACGTCTTCGAGAAGAGTGCGAGTTCGGCGTCGGGTACTGGAACCTGCCCACCATCGGCGCCGAGGTGCATCTGCCGTTCGGCGGGCTGAAGAAGAGCGGAACGGGCGTCCCGGCATCCTGGCCCTTGCTGGATCTTGTGACGCACAAAGTGGCGTGGACTGTCGGTCACAGTCATGAGATTAAAATGGCGCAAGGCCTGAGCGCCGATGTGTAATGATGACTCGATTGCTGATGTGTCGTCCCGACCATTACGGGATTTACTATGAGATCAATCCCTGGATGAATCGACGGTGCCAGGCGGACCAGGCAGTCGCCCTAAGGCAGTGGGAAGCATTGTATCGATTTCTCACAGAAACATTACGGGTACAAGTGGAGCTGCTGCCGTCGGTTCCGGGACTGCCAGACCTCTGCTTCACCGCCAACGCCGGGCTCTTGGTCAATAGCCTGTTTGTGAGTAGTCGTTTCCGATACCGTGAGCGTGAGGCGGAGGTTCCCCATTTCACACAATGGTTTCTGGAACGGAATTACCGGGTCGCGTGTCTTTCCGAACCCGCGTTCTTTGAAGGGGAAGGCGATGCGCTCTTTTGCGGGGATCTCCTGTTCGCCGGGTATCGCTTTCGTTCGGAACT
>JAGWRQ010000257.1 GCA_028869615.1 Candidatus Methylomirabilota bacterium
TTCTTGGCATCGCGCCTGGCATGACTGGTATAGACAAGCCTCCATCTTACCAATCAAGCGCCTCGTGACACTTCTCAATGGGCGTTTTCAAGCCCTTGCGAATCGAGGCGCGCATTCCAGGGATGGAATTCAGATACAGCGTCTCCTGGATAGCACGCCAGTCGGCTTCCGATACGAGCACTGCCGAATGGCGCTTGCCGGCAATCTTGATGGGTTCATGGGAATCGGCGACATCGTCCAGGAGTGCGTACAGTCTTTTTCGAGCCTCTGTGGCTGTTATGTTGGTCATATACGTCCCTCCAATTGTCTTTGATATCGTACGTCATACCGTACGACATATTCATCCGTCGGTCAAGTGTTATTCGGCGCCCGCCTACCCTCAGTTTACAGGTCTATGTTTCGCTTGACAGTTCGCCCTCGGCCCTCCCAGAAGCTGAGAATGGGCGAGCCCGCCTTGGACGTTGACAAGCCCGCGGTGGTGTTCTACAGTGGTCGAGGTGGACGGAAGGTCCACTTTTCTTTTTGTCTTTTTGGTGTGTTGACGCAATCAAGGGAGTGGGACGTTTGTCTGTCTACTGCTGTATTCAGGTTCGGCGCGCAGTGTTGGCTGCGCTCTTAGCTGTCGGGTGCCTCATTGTCTGGACCGATGCTCGGGCACAAAAAACTCAAGCGGACGGTTCTGGCCTCAGCCCTGAGGAACAGATCGTCATATCAGTCTATAAACATGCCAGCCCAGGCGTCGTGCACATCACCAGCACCGCGGTGGCGTACGATGTGTTCTTCAATCCGGTGCCCCAGAAAGGGGCCGGATCGGGCTTCGTGGTGGATGACCGGGGATATATCCTGACCAATAACCATGTGGTGGAAGAGGCCGACAGCCTGGAGGTCACGCTGCCCGACAAAAGCAAGGTACCGGCCAAGCTGATCGGCCGGGATCCCAGCAACGATCTGGCAGTGATCAAGATCGCTGTTCCAAAGGAGAAACTGTTCCCGTTGAAGATGGGCAACAGCGATGCCTTGCAGGTGGGACAGATGGCCATTGCCATCGGCAATCCGTTCGGCCTGGATCGAACGGTTACACGCGGCGTCGTCAGCTCGGTGGGTCGGACGCTCCGCTCCGAGAGCGGACGTCAGATTCGCGGCGTGATCCAGACCGATGCGCCGATCAATCCCGGTAATTCTGGCGGCCCGCTGCTAAACTCCCGGGGCGAAGTCATCGGGATCAACAGCGCCATCTACACGCCGAGCGGCGGGTCGGTCGGGATCGGGTTTGCCATCCCAATGAACACGGCGAAACGGCTGCTCCCCCAGTTGATCGCCAAGGGACGGGTAAGTCATCCCTGGCTGGGAATCGCCGGCCTGGACATTACGCCGGAGATAACCAGCGCCCTGAAGCTTCCGGTTCGTCAAGGGATCGTGGTGATGCAGGTCTCTCCGAAAGGACCGGTGGACCGAGCGGGCATCAGAGGAAGCACAAGAAAGGTGCGAATCGGCAACATGCTGGTCGGCGTGGGAGGGGACATCATCGTTGCGGTCGATGGCCGAAAGGTGATATCGATAGACGACCTGACGGCCTTTCTGGATGGAGAGCGGAAAGCGGGAGACCAGGTGAAGATCGAGTTGCTCAGGGATGGCCGGCCACTCACCGTATCGGTTCGACTGGGAGAGCTGCCTGAGGCATGAGGGTGGCTCGAAATCATGCGGTGTTAGGATTTTTATTCCTCCCCCCCCTGGCACTATGCCTGCTTTGGGCCGCTGATGTCTTGGCCCTTCAAAGGGGCGACGTGGTCATCGACGGCCGGGTAACGATTACCGTTGAGGTGGCGCGGACTGCGCAGGAGCAGGCCAAGGGGCTCGGGGGTCGATCGTCGCTTCCAAAAAGTGCAGGGATGCTCTTCCCTTTTGACGCGGCAGAGCGCCGGACATTCTGGATGAAGGGGATGCTGATCCCACTCGATATTCTCTGGATCCGGGCGGGTACGATCGTCGCCATTGATGCCGACGTTGCTCCACCGCGCTCACATGAGGCGCCTGCCGTTGTCAGTCATGTGGCCGATCTCGTGTTGGAGGTTCCTGCAGGTTTCGCCCATGAGATGCGGATCAGCGCCGGTCAGACGGTCCGTGTCAGGTATGAAGGATCGAGTCGTTAGCATGTCATGAGAACAACGATGCGACTGCGGATACAGCGCCTGCGAAGGCAGGGTGGGGTGATAGCCTGGATCGTTCTCTGCGTGCTTCTAGCCCAGGGTCTCGCCGACGCGCAGGTCACGGCCAGGGTGACGGAGTCGGCGCTTGAGAACGGACTGAAAATCCTGCTGCTTGAAGAGCACAAGGCGCCCGTGGTAACCGT
>JAGWRQ010000050.1 GCA_028869615.1 Candidatus Methylomirabilota bacterium
CTGTTCGGCCGCTTCCTCGGGAGTGACACCTGTCCCGATCTTGCTCAGATGGATGAAGAATTCGCGGTTCCCCTTCGGTCCGAGCAGGCAGGAAGGGGCAGCCCCATGGATCCGGAGCCCCAACTCAATGGCTCGCCTGCCGACCTTCATAATGACCAGCCGATGTTGCTCGGGATCACGGACCACGCCCCCTTTTCCAACATGACCCTTGCCGACCTCGAACTGCGGTTTGATCAGCGCCAGGATGTCGCCGGAATCGGTAAGAAGCGAAGGGAGAACCGGGAGAATCGCGGCAAGGGAGATAAACGAAAGGTCTACGGTTGCGAGGTCCGGCCGATCCGGGAAGTCAGCCGGTAGAAGGGTAAGCACGTGGGTCCGTTCCATGACGGTAACTCGTGGATCGGCCCTCAGTCTCACGTCGAGCTGTCCGCGCCCAACATCAACGGCATAGACGTGGGCGGCGCCACGCTGAAGCAGACAATCAGTAAATCCCCCCGTTGATGCGCCAAGGTCCAGACAGACGCGCCCCATCACCGGAATCGTGAACTTCTCCAGCGCGCCCTGAAGCTTGACACCCCCGCGCCCCACGTACGGATGCTCGGGGAGCATGAGGGAAATCCGTGCGTCGGAAGCCACCAGGGTTCCTGCCTTGTCCACTACCCGGCCGTCCACCAGCACAACTCCCGCCAAGATAAGCGCCCTGGCCCGCTCGCGGCTCGCGGCCAGGCCCTGCGCCTGCATCGCGAGGTCCAATCGGACCCGCCCGGCCTTCTTTGTAACCGGACAGTCGGAATCCGATGGCAGGCATTGAATCAAGGCCGCCATAGGCCATCACCTCCGCCGCGTCACGACGAACTCAGCAATTGCACTCAGCGCTGCCTCGCGGCCGCCAAAGATGACGAGGCTCTGTTTCGCCTCCGACACTAAGCGATGGGCCCACCGCCGCGACTCCTCGATCCCGAGAAGGGCCGGGAACGTCGCCTTTTTCTTGCGCAGATCGCTCCCTGCCTGCTTCCCCAGAGCCTCCAGGCTTCCCTCCAGATCCAGGATGTCATCCACGATCTGGAAGGCCAGTCCGATCCGCTCGCCATACCGCGTGAGGGCTTCCAACTGCTCCGGCCCGGCTGACGCAAGAATGCCGCCCACCCGCAGGCAGGCGCGGATCAGGGCGCCGGTCTTGTGCGTATGCAGATACTGCAGCGTCGGCAAATCCACCTCCCGATCCTCATGCAGAATGTCCACAACTTGACCGCCAACCATACCCTTGCTGCCCGCGGCTTGGGCGATCTCCTGAATCACCCTGAGGCGGGCTTCTGCCATCGTCTGCATATACGCCGCCCCGAGTGGTTCACCCTGATCTGTCGACGGCGTACGTGAGAGGAGAATAAAGGCCTGGGTCAGCAGCGCGTCCCCCGCCAAGATGGCCATCGCCTCGCCGTAGACCTTATGGCAGGTCGGCCGCCCACGGCGAAAGTCATCGTCGTCCATGGCCGGCAGGTCGTCGTGAATCAGAGAATAGGTATGGATCAACTCGATGGCGGCCGCTGCGCCCAGCGCCTGTTCTACTCCTCCGCCTGCGGCCTCTGCCGCCGCCAGCACCAGGATCGGTCGCAGCCGTTTGCCCCCCGCAAAGACACTATAACGAACCGCTTCGTGGATCTCCTTCGGGGGGTCACCTACCCCGGGAAGATGCCGCTCCAGCGCCTCGTCGATGAGGAGTCGTCGCTCTTCTAAATACTGTTCCAACTCATCCGGCGTCACGATGTCCCCCTCACAGCTCCTCCTCCTCTGCCTCAAACGACCGTTCTTCGAGTTCACCGGAGACGGACTCGACGCTGCGCGTCAGAATATTGACCCGACGCTCGGCTTCGCTCAACCGCGCTGAGCACAGCTTGGTCAACCGAACCCCCTCCTCGAAGACTGAGAGGGCTTCCTCAAGAGGGAGGTCTCCACGCTCGAGACGAGAGACAATCGCCTCGAGCTGTTTGAGCGCCTCCTCGAATGGAACCTCCTCCATGTCTGTTCCTACCCTTCTGGGGCCCGGACCTCACGGACGTCGCACCGCAACCGACCATGATGGAGGCGGACCTCAACGAGGTCGCCCGCCGTTACCGCCGAACTATTTTTCACAATCTCCTGGCCAGGCAGCCGAAGGCAAATGCTGTAGCCTCGACTCAGGATGGCCAACGGGCTCAACGAGTCCAGCTTGCCGACTGTCGCCTTCAACTCACTGTGGAACGCCGTCAATCGTCGATCGGTCCAGCCGGTCAGACCTTTCAACAGCTCGGTCAGGCGACGCCGCTGTATCCGAACCCGCTCGACCGGGCTCAGCAGCCGTACATGACGATCCAGCCCGCTCATCCGCATTCTCAGACCATGTAGTCTCGACCGAATGACGCCGGTCATCCGCGCGTGAAGGTCGTCAAGCCGCTGCGCCAGCTCGTCCTGCCTGGCGATGACCAACTCGGCGGCGGCAGACGGCGTGGGCGCCCGCAGGTCGGCCACGAAATCAGCGATGGTGTAATCGACCTCATGGCCGACGGCCGAGATGACCGGAATCCTGGAGGCCGCGATAGCTCTCGCCACCGTCTCCTCGTTGAAGGCCTGCAGGTCCTCGATCGAGCCGCCCCCTCTGGCGACAATCACGACGTCCAGTCCCCCTCGCCGATTCAACTCGCCGAGCGCCTCGACGATCTCCGGGGCCGCCTGATCACCTTGCACCGTTACCGGATAGATCAGCACGTCGACGCCGGCGAACCGCCGTCGGAGCACATGGAGGATATCGCGAATGGCCGCCCCTGTCGGCGATGTGATCACCCCGATCCGCCTCGGCAACAAGGGGATCGGCCGCTTTCTGGCGTCGTCAAACAGCCCCTCCGCCCGCAGCTTCTCCTTGAGCTGTTCAAAGGCCAGTTGCAGGGCCCCCAGGCCCTTCGGTTCCATGTACTCTGCGACGAGCTGATATTCACCGCGGCGCTCATAGACACTGAGCTCACCATACACCAGGACCGCCAGCCCATCCTTTGGCTGGAACTTGAGCTGCCGGTTCTGCATCCGGAACATCACCGCCCGGACCTGACTCTCCTCATCTTTGAGACTGAAGTACATATGCCCGGACGAGTGCTGATGAAAATTGGACAGCTCCCCCTCCACCCAGATTCCGGAGAACGAGTCCTCAAGGAGGGCGCGAAGCTCGGCAGTCAAGTCGCTGACGGTATAGATCTTCGGCGGCTGAAGGGCGGCCATGCGGGTCTCTTAACATACGCCCACCTCGTTGTCAAACGCTTTCCCCACCCCGGAATAGACACTGGGATGCGTCATTGCGAGCGTAGCGAAGCCATCCAACCGTTCTTCCCTACCAGTTTTCCAGACTCACGAGAACAGAACGGTGAGATTGCCGCGCACCCTTTGGGTACTCGCAATGACGGACAAATGAATGGGCTGCATGATCAATGCCTCATGGTCGAGACTTCGATCGTATTCCCGTCACTCGTAACGGTGACGGCGCCGTCCAGGTCGGTCCTGTACAGATGAATGCCGTTCGCACGGTATCGATCCAATGTCTCCTGATGCGGATGCCGGAAGCGGTTCCGGTAGCCGGCCGAAACCACCGCGACCCTCGGATGGACGTGCGTCAGGAATAGCTCGCTGCTGCTGGTCCTACCGCCATGGTGAGGTACCTTCAACACCTCCGCTGCGAGATCGGCTCCCCGTTTAAGCAGCAATTGTTCCGCTTCCTGTTCAATATCACCGGACAACAGTAACGTCACCTGGCCGTACTTCACGGTCAGGACCAGTGAGTTGCTGTTCACGTCAGAGAAATGGCCACGGGGCGAGTCGTGGCGCATCGGATTCGAAGGATGCAGCACCGCGATCTGCACCGGAGCAAACTCGGACGTCCGATACCCGTCGTGCAGGATCTTGTGGGGGATACGCCTCCAGCGTAGCGTCTCTTCGAACCAGAGGTAGATCGGCATGGCCGCCCGCTGGCCGCTATCCCAGACTTCGCCCACCGGAAAGTGGCGGAGGACTGCCTGCAAGCCGTTCAGGTGATCCGCATGGGGATGGGTGAGGACCATGAGATCCACATGGCCGATCCAGCGGGAGAGCAGGAACGGGACCACCACCTGCTCCCCGATGTCGAACCGATCGTCGAATAGACCACCGCCGTCGATCAGGATGGTTCGCTTCCCGGGAAGCTCCAGGACAATACCATCACCTTGCCCAACGTCGAGGACGGTCATCCGTAGCTGACCGTTCTGGAAAATGGGCAGCAGACGAACGCCGACCAGGATGACACAAGCAAGGGCAGCCGCGTACGCGGTCCATCGGAGCCACCGGCGTCCCATGGCCGCCACCGCCGCTCCCAAGGCCAGATAGTAGCAGATGACCATCGGGGCGGACGGAGAAAAAAGCTGAACCGAGGCAAAAGGCAGCCGCGCGAACCATCCGGCAAGGTTGACCAGCAAATCGATCTGCCATCCTATGAGTGTGGCGAACCACCCGAGAGAGCCAGGAATGACCGTCGCCAACACGGCGAACAGCATCCCTGCCCCTGTCAGCAGACCGCTCAACGGTACGATTGGAAGATTAGCCAGGATGCCGACGGGTGAGATTCGATAAAAGGTGGAGGCGAGAATCGGGGCGGTCCCGAGGAAGGCGGCGACGGACAGCAAGAGCGGGGTGGCGATCCATCGCCAGGGAGCCGCCAGCCAAGCAACCGATACTCGATCGACGGCCACCAGGATGGCCCAAGTGGCCACGAAGGTGAGCTGAAACCCCACATCGAACAGCAACAGCGGCTGCCAGAGGAGGAGCACGAGCGCGGAGAGAGCGAGGGTATTCAGCGGATCGGCATCCCGATCAAGGACCAGTCCCAGCAGGTACACATCGGCCATCACTGCCGCCCTGACCACTGATGCGCTTCCGCCTGCGAGGGCCGCATAAAAGGTGATGAGACCCATTGAGAGCAGCGCGCTTGGGCGTAGCGGGATACGGACCGCCTTCAAAAGAAAAAACAGCGCACCGGCGAGGATACTCACATTAAGGCCGGAGATGGCCAGAATGTGATATGTGCCTGAGCCGAGAAACGCCTCGTTAATCTGCCGAGGAATGCCGGATCGTTCACCGAGCGTCATGGCGGCGAGAAGAGCAGCCTGGGCCGGCGGCAATACGCTATGGACAGCGCGAATCATGCGGTCGCGGAGCGTATACGCCCAGGCAAGCAGCTTGTAACCATTGCCGGTCCCTCGCCGCTCCAGCGTCTCCCCTTCGCCCATCCACCCTTCAAGGGTCACACCCTGGCTTTTGAGGTAGAATGGGTAGTCGAAACCGCCAGGATTCAAGTAGCCTCGCGGCCGGCGAAGCTTGAACTGCCCACGAATGCGTTCCCCATAGGCGGGAACGATCTCGAGGCCAAGAAGGGTCAGACGCGCGCGCCCGGTAACCTCAATCTCTCGCCCTGCCAGCCACATAGTCCGCAGGTCGAGAAGGATCCGAACCCGCCTCCCTTCGTCCTCGACGCCTGCGGCATCGACAGTCGTGGAATCGCTTGGCGAGGCTACAACCCCTTCGATCAGGAGCGGCTGCTCCAGGATCTCTTCGGGCAAACGATCGATGTGATGCGAAGGCAGAAGGTACGGTTCGACTCCGAGGCGACCTGCGCCGAGGGAAAAGAACAGGAGTAGAAGGAAGGCGCTGGCGGCGCGAAGCCGGCGATACGCGGCACTCAGCAGGGCGAGGCCGGCGGCCACAGGTCCAGTGAGAAGCCAGACAAGCACCGGAAACGGCAGAAGGTGCGACGCCACGATGCCTAGAAGAAACGCAATGACCAGCGGTACGAGCGGACGGCGCATGGCCTTTGAGCGAGCCTCAATCCATGCGGAGCATGAGGCGGCTTCCTGTTCTATTGGGGAGCGCCTGCATATTCATTGACCACCCCTGAGAAAGAGGACCCACATCGCGTCTATCATGGCGTGGACCGTGGCCGATGCTATGACAGAATTCGTCTTCCAGAACACAAACCCATATCCTAAGCCGGCAATAGTGGCCACCCCGACGTACGGCCAATTCGGGACATCAAACCCTAATGCCCGTTTATTCATATGCGCCAGCCCAAACACCGCAGACGCAATAACCAGCGCATAGATCGGCTTCAGGCGATGCCGGAGAAGACTCTGAATCGCGCCGCGAAACAGTATTTCTTCGATCACTCCGATGCTGACAAAAACCATCGGAACAGCTACGAATACCGCTACCGGAACGGCTATGATCAGAGGTAATCCAAGAGGATTGAGTCTCACCACCTTAGCGATCCCCAATGTGGTCAGCCCGGTAGAGAGCGTAATCAACACCAGCGTAATTCCTAGAACCCCGAAGGTTGCCGCCATCGGGAGCATATCGGACTTTTTCAAAGATAGATCGCACTTCAGGTCAAATCTTCTCCATCCTGAAAGGATAATGAGCGCATAAATGATGGCCGCGTACACGCCTAACGGCAGCGCGGTGGACCGGGCGCCGCCGAACTGTACGCGAAGCCAATTCGTGTTCACAATCTTCAACTCAATCAGCAACCAGATCCACAGCACGACGGCAAAATTAATCACCAGGTCTCTTCCGGTACATGTATCGTCAGATTTTGGTCCGGTCAGGTAGAGCAGCAATGTCGGTAATCCAAAGTAGACCGCCAACAGCGCGAAGCGATTGAAGCCCCACTGATCGACCGCTACACTCACCATGCTGTAATACGCCAGCATGAGACACGGGAGCCACCAGACGCGAAGAGGCTTTTCTACAAGCCAGGCGCCTACGCCTGCTCGAGTAGATTGTTTCATCATCGCGATGAACGTCACTGCCAGTATGACGGTGCCGATGATGACCACCACGATCCCCATTCAGGAACCTCCCGCAGTCTTAAGTATTTTTTGACCGTCTTATACGCGCCGTTATAACAGCCTCGCCGGGGCTGTTTCAAGGGAATTATGTTTACTTAGCGGGATCTCTTCATTACAATGCTTCTGATGCGGAAAAGATCCCCCATGACACGCGACACCTCACCGGCGGCTTTCGCGCTGGCTGAGCGGATTGCGGAACTTCAGGAGCGGGTGCTGGATGATGCGCTGGGGCCTCGAGGGCGCCCACAGCCTTCCGAAGCGCCATGGGTTTGTCGCTGCGGAGTCCGAAGGGGATTTGCCCGAAGAGGGACGCGGCCTCGACTGCTTCGCACCGGCGCCGGGGCAGTCGCAATCAAGCTGTACGTAGTCCGCTGCTCGAGCTGCGGCGCTGTGTTCTCACCATTTCACCAGCTTGCCGAGCCGGCATCCCCTAGTGATCGACCCGAGGAGATCCTCAAGCGATTGCCGTCGCTGCCGCCCCTTGGACTCTACTCCGGGCAAACCATTCGATCCGACTCAGGACAGGCTTCGACCACCGACCTCGAGGACTCCAAGCCGTTACCTCCACGTCGCGCCGATGCAGCGACCGCGTTCACCCGACGGCTGCGCCCCTTCTGCCTGATCGACCGACACCTGCTAAAAGAGATGACGGCCTCCTTCGCGCTCGGTCTCGGAATCTTTACCTTCGTGCTGCTGATGGACCAGATGATGCGCCTAATGGATCTGATCATCAATAAGGGGGTTCCCGTTGGAGTCGTCCTTCGTCTCATCCTCTACATCCTCCCCTTTTCCCTGACCGTCACGATCCCGATGTCCGTGCTGTTGGCCGTCCTGGCCACGTATGGCCGCGCCTCGTCCGAGGGGGAGGCGATCGTACTCAAGGCAAGCGGCCTCAGTCTGTACCGCCTCATGGCGCCTGGGGTTCTCTTCGGCATCGTCGCCACGCTCGCCACCCTTTGGATCAGTACCCTGGTCCAGCCCAACAGCACACGGGCCTTCAAGACGTTGACGTATCAACTCTACCACACTCAAGCGCTCACAGCGCTTGAGGAGGGGGTATTCAACACCGAGTACCCTGGGCTTGCGATCTACGTGGATCGCTTGAACAAACGGGACGGGACGCTTCAAGGCATCCTGGTCATTGATCGCAGGAGCCAGACCGACCAGCATGTGGTCATCGCGCAGGAAGGCACACTGCTCAACAAGAATAGTGAAGCAGAGACGCCGATCGGGCTCCAATTGTCGAAGGGCAATCTCCACAGCAGCTCCCGCGACGTTCCGGGCCGGTTTCGAAATCTCGATTTCGACACCTACGATCTTCAGATCTTGACCGGTGGGGCCATCGCCGAGACGGTGGGGCGAGTAAGGCAGGGCAAGGAGATGAATCTTGAGGAACTGCGAGCGGAGATTACACGGCTTACCAAGGACGGAGGCCAGGCTTGGCCGCTGCAGGTAGAATTGCACAAGAAATTTGCTCTCCCGGTTGCATGCCTTATCCTGAGCGCGATAGGGGCCCCGCTCGCGATGCGCATCAAGAAGGCCAGCCGCGGCGTCAGCCTTGCCCTCAGCGTGGCTTTTGCCGTATTCTACTATATTCTGCTGGCGACCGGCGAGAGCCTCGGATCCCGCGGGGCAATCGAGCCCGCCCTCGGCATATGGTTCCCGAACCTTATCCTTGGCATCATTGCCATCAGCCTGGTTCTTGCGGAGGGCCGCGAGGTCTTGCTACCCGCCAGGCTTGGATCTCTGATAAGAACAGCGGTCAGCTTTCAGCGGTCAGCTTTCAGCAACAAGAGGCCTTGTTAGGCCTCGACAGCGGAATGCTGATCGCTGCACGCTTCTATGCGAATCCTTGATCGTTACCTTGCGAGAGAGTTTCTGAGGACATTCGTCTTCTCGCTGGCGGTGTTCCTCGCGCTCTCCGCCATCGTGGATCTGTTCGACCGCCTATCCCGTTTCCTTGATGTGTCCGGCATGGTGGTGATCCAGTACTACTTTCATAGGCTGCCATGGTTCGGATTCCAGGTCATGCCGATGGCAGTGCTTCTCGCCGCCCTGTTCAGCCTTGGAAGAATGGCCCGGCACAATGAATTGCTCGCCATGCAGATGGGTCATCTGAGCTTCTTCCGTATTGTTGCTCCGCTGTTGGTCCTCGGCCTCATGGTGAGCTTTGCGGCCTTGATCCTTGGTGAGTCGCTTATTCCCCGAATGAATGAGCGCGCGCTGAATACGTATCGGGTCAAGGTGCAGAAGGTCTCCCCCTTCCAGCGCACCAGGGACAACGATATCTGGTACCGAGCCAAGGGTAACCGGTTTTTGCACATCTCGCTGCTGGAGACGGCATCGGGCAACATCCGAGGATTGACCCTTTTTGAACTCTCACCGCATTTCAGGCTGCTGAGAAGGATCGACGCAAAGGAGGCGCGATGGCAAGGCGGGCAATGGTGGCTTCAGGACGGCGCAATTTCCTGGACCAGGCCTGATGGGACCTATCAAGTCGATCCGTTCACACACCTTACGCTGAACCTCGAAGAAAAGCCTACGGATCTCGCCCAGGTGGTGCGGGAGTCTGAGGAGATGACCTCCGCGGAGCTTCGGACGTATATCGAAAGGCTGGCCAAAACCGGGGTGAATTCTGTACGGTATCAGGTAGACTTGGCGGCAAAGGCCTCTACTGCGTTCATGAGCGCGGTGATGGCGCTCATCGGGATCGCATTCGCCCTCCGTACCGGCAAGCGAGGCGTGATGGCCTGGACGGGCGCCTGCGTGGTGGCAGCCGTCTGTTACTCGATCCTCAACTCTTTCAGCATCTCTTTAGGGCGGGGTGGCGTCCTGCCCCCAATCGTCGCGGCCTGGCTTCCCAATGCCCTCTTCACCGCTGCCGGTCTCGGTTCCGTGCTCACGGTGAAGAGCTAACAGCAAACAACAGCCAGCCTGGAGCTTCTTTTGCCGGCTGCTGATGGCTGATAGCTGAATGCTGCCTTTTACGTCCCCATGCTCCAGGATTCGAGGTACCGACGCTGCTCAGCAGTGAGCGTGTCGATCCGGATCCCCACTGAGGTAAGCTTCAACGCCGCGATCTGGAGATCGATCTCCTTCGGAACGCGGTAGACCCGTTTCTCAAGCTTCCCCTGCCGTTTCACCACATACTCAGCCGAGAGGGCCTGGTTCGCAAAACTCATATCCATGACGCTGGCCGGATGGCCCTCGGCCGCCACCAGATTGATCAGACGTCCTTCACCGAGAACGATGATCCGCCGCCCATCGGGCATCACATACTCCTCGACAAACTCCCGGAGCGTCCGCTTCTCTTTGGCAAGCCGTGCCAACGCCTCAAGATCGATCTCCACGTTAAAGTGGCCGGAGTTGCAGACGACCGCGCCGTCCTTCATGAGCTGGAAGTGCTCCTCCCGGATTACGTGCAGGTTGCCGGTCAGGGTCACAAACAGGTCGCCAATCTGGGCCGCCTCGTCGAGCGGCATCACCGAATAACCGTCCATGACGGCTTCCAGAGCCTTGAGCGGGTCGACCTCGGTCACAATGACGTTGGCGCCCATCCCCCGCGCCCGCATCGCCACACCCCTCCCGCACCATCCATAACCGCACACCACGAAGCGCCGCCCGGCCAAAAGCAGGTTGGTCGCCCGGAGGATACCGTCGATGGTGCTCTGGCCGGTTCCGTATCGGTTGTCAAAGAGGTGTTTCGTATCGGCATCGTTGACGGCAATAATCGGGTAGGCCAGGACGCCGTCGCGTTCCATGCTCCGCAACCGGATCACCCCCGTCGTCGTCTCTTCAGTGCCGGCAATCACGCCTGGAAGCAGGTCTTTGCGATCGGCGTGCAGCACTGAGATGGTATCCGCCCCATCGTCCATAGTGATCTGCGGCCGGTGCGCGATGGCGTCGGCAATGTGCCGGTAGTACGTCTCCCTGTCCTCTCCCTTGATCGCAAACACCGGGATTTCGAAGTGCCGCACCAACGCGGCGGCGACATCGTCCTGCGTGCTCAGGGGATTCGAAGCGCAGACTCGCACCTCTGCCCCGCCGGCCTTCAGGGCTCGAGCCAGATTCGCCGTCTCCGATGTCACATGCAGGCACGCCGAGACTCGTATCCCGCGAAGCGGTTGCTCCTTCTCGAACCGCTCCTCAATCATCTGAAGGACCGGCATCGATCCTCGCGCCCATTCAATGCGAAGGAGCCCCTTATCCGCGAGCCCCATATCTTTGACGTCGTGGTCCACGATCCCTCCCTAAATGCAGCGATCAACGGTCAGCCATCAGCTCTCAGCTAAGAGCGTGCTTTGCTGAATGCTGATAGCTAACTGCTAGTTTATGCGCCCAGTCTGCCGGCCTCTTTTTTCAGCGCCTCCGCCTTATCGGTCCGTTCCCACGTAAAATCAGGTTCTGTGCGGCCGAAGTGGCCATACGCAGCCGTCTGCTTGAAGATCGGGCGTCGAAGATCGAGCGCCTTGATCATCCCGGCTGGGGTCAGCTCAAAGTGCGTGCGGACCATCTTCATCATCTCCTCATCCGGAATGATGCCTGTGCCCTTCGTATCTACCAGCACCGACACCGGGTCGGCGACGCCGATCGCGTAGGCCAGTTGGACCTCACATTTCTTAGCCAGGCCGGCCGCCACGAAGTTCTTTGCAATATACCTGGCATTGTACGACGCAGATCGATCCACCTTCGTCGGGTCCTTCCCGGAGAAGGCGCCGCCTCCGTGGCTCCCGACCCCGCCATAGGTATCCGCGATCAGCTTCCGACCGGTCAGCCCCGTATCGCCGTGGGGGCCGCCGGTCACAAAGCGGCCGGTAGGGTTGATGTGGTAGGTAATCAGATCCAAGTCCACCAACTCCTTGGGGAGGACCGGGAGGATCACCTGCTCAATGATGTCTTCCCGGATCTGCTTTAACTGGACCTCCGCGCTGTGCTGGGCGGAGATGACCACAGTATCGATGCGATTCGGCTTCCCGTCGACGTATTCGACCGTCACCTGTGATTTGCCATCCGGACGGAGGTAATCCAGGATCTCCGTACGCCGGACCTCGGCCAGGCGCCTGCTGAGCTTGTGGGCCAGCATGATCGGCAGCGGCATCAGCTCAGGTGTCTCATCGCTGGCATATCCGAACATCAACCCCTGGTCCCCAGCCCCCTGGATATCAACGCCCAACGCGATATCAGGGGACTGCTCTTGAATGGCATTGATCACGCCGCAGGTCTCGTAATCAAAACCGTATTTAGCCCTCGTATAGCCGATGTCCCTGATCGTCTCGCGGACCACCTTCGGGATATCCACATAACACTTGGTGCTGATCTCCCCGGCCACAAAGGCTAAACCAGTTGTGACCAGTGTTTCGCAGGCCACTCGGCCGTAGGGG